>JAYVRQ010000267.1:0-6094 GCA_043776145.1 Chthoniobacteraceae bacterium | reverse complement strand
GTGGCCTTACCGGCGGTTTGACGGGGACGGTGATTGACTTCAAAAGCGTTTCATTTGTGGATAACGCACAGCCGACACCGTTTGCTTCTGGAATTCTGAACTCGTTCGTGGTGGATCGCGGTGGTGGCCTGCTCGATTTTTACTATCAGCTTGTTAATACTTCGCCCGGCCCTGACCCATTCGGTGATGCTGATTTTTACCGCCTCAAGACTACGGCGGGCTTTGATCAACTTCAGAATCCTTCCCTCCTAGCCGGAATTTCGGTTGCTCAAACGAATAGCCTCGCCGGCCTCGCTCCGGGTGCATTTGCAGCGCAAATCGGTGGATTGACGACAGGTGCGGGCCTTCAGATTGCGCAAACTGCTGACCGGGATGTGGGCACGTTTGGCAGCGTCGGATTCGACTTCCCCACGCAGCCGCCCCTTCCGTTTACTGGCAACCCTCAAGACGTGAATTTCGGAGAATCCAGCGCATTTCTGGTTGTTCGCACGAACTCGACCGCTTATGGCATGATTCAATCCGCTGTTAGTGGTTCTGCCACAGCGATCGTGGGGACTTTCGCCGCGATCCCCGAGCCAAGTTCCGTGTTGTTCGGTTTGGCCATGTTTGGTGTGACGCTCAGCAGCCGCATCAAAGCACGGCGCTCGAAATAAGCACGATCGACGCATAGTAAAGTTCATCAAACGCAACCCAAAAATTAACTCTATGAAAACAACAAAACGATTCATTATGATGACACTCGCAGGAGTCGTCGGAATGGGTGGAGCGGCAGTAACTGCTCTTGCTGTAGGTGGTGACGATTTGGTAACCCTCTGTTTCCGTAACCGGACCATTCAGGTTCCCTTCTACCTCATCAACCGCTATCTGGCGGTGCCGGGGACTACCACTGGTCCCTGCATTACGTCCTAATAGAATCAACTAGGCCGGACGATTTTTAGTTTTAAAAAGCCCCATGGCAGAAATGCCGTGGGGCTTTTTTGCTGCCCAAATTTATTTTTCAATATCTCCCGAAAACGCTTTTGATGTAATGCCGGTCATCATCCTCAGTCTTATCGCGGTCGCGCTGGCGGCGATGCAAGTATTGCTTGGTGGCACATATTCTGTCTTCAGCATTCCGTGTTACGGGATCATAGCTTTGGCGGGAATATCGGGTTGGTTTGGCAAAAGGGGGACTCGATTGCTTCGGGCAAGTCATTTGTGTCTCCTGACGAGTGCATCCTTCTTCGGATACATCGCAATTCGCGCAATCCTCTCGAAGCAGGATTACATCGCACGGGCGGATCTCTACTTGGTGCTGGCCGCACTCATCATCTACCTCAGTTTTGCGCTGTTCATCAATTCCTCGCGCCATCGGGTGCAGTTTGTGGCGGTGGTTTTGGTGCTGGCCACGGTCGATTTCATCATCGGTGGGATTCAGTATTTCAAGGGGCACAATTTTATGCCATTCCAGTTCCTGCCAAGGCGCGACTTTGGCGGGCGTGCCAGCGGGTTCTTCGGAAACCCGAATCATTTGGCAGGCTTTCTCGAGATCGCCATGCTCTTCGCCCTTAGTCTCGCGTGCTGGAGCCGCTATAGTTTGGTGGCGCGCATCGTCGCCGGATATGGCGCGGTAACATGCGCCGTCGGGATACTGCTCACTGGAAGTCGCGGTGGCTATGCAAGTTCGATTGCCGGGTTGGTTGCGTTCGGGTTGCTGAGCCTGCTGCTGGCGGGAAAGTGGCTGCAACGGGAATTTTGGTATGCCCTGCTCGCTTTGACGATCACGGCTACTGGGGGAGTGGCGCTCGCAGTGCGCTCCGCTCTTCAGCAAAGCGACTACCTGCAGTTTCGGGTTGAAAGCGTGAACATGGATGTTGGTGTCCGCACCGCCCTTGCAAAAGCGGCAGTGCAACAGTTCAAGCTCAGCCCGTGGTTTGGAACAGGGAGCCGCACATATCTGTTTTTTGGCAGGCAATTTCGCGTTCCGATGATCCTGACTGATCCAGTATTTGCCCACAATGACTACGCGCAGTTACTTGGGGAATATGGACTTGTGGGATTTGGCGGGTTTTGCCTCTTCCTCGCCGTTCACTTGAAGAACGGATGGAAATCGCTGGGAGAGGGGGCTGCCGAGCGCGCGCCGGTGGAGCGCAGAAAACAAACGCCGAAACGATCTGGAAAGGGCTCCCGTTCCCGATCCGCCTGGCGCGTTGTGGATGATGAGGAGACGAAGCGCCCCGAACAGCACCGTCCCGCTTTCAAGGGCAGCAACTCGCTCGCACTCACGGCGGCGTCCCTCAGCAGCGTTGCCGCCTACATGGTCCATTCACTCGCGGATTTCAATCTGCACATCCCCTCCAATGCTTGCCTCATGGCGTTCGTTTTCAGCATTCTTGCGAATCCGGGAGCGGCTGTGTCGGGCGGGCAGGGACAGCACCATGAATTGGGCGCGAAATGGAACCCGATTTTGCGCAGTATTCCTGCGGCGCTCGGCCTCTGGTTATTGGTCGCCGCCGTTCCGAAATGGCGCGGAGAATACTATGGTGACAAAGCGCGCAGGCTGCTGTCGGACTGGCGCTTCTTGGATTCAAACGAAATCGCAACGGAAGCGATGGTGATGTCGCGCAACGGCCTGAAACATGACCCGAGAAATCCCGAGCTTTATTACTATCTTGGTGAGTCCCAAGTCACGCTGGCGATACAGGCCTCCGAACCTGCCGAACGGACTCGTCTGTATGAAGAGTCCATCGTTTCGTATCGAAACGCCTTGCAGCTTTCCCCACGCGACGTGCGCTACGCTCTTTGTCACGCGTGGTCCCTCGACGCGCTCGGACGTTTTGACGAAGCAGAGGATGCCTTCGCGCTCGTTCTCGAACTCGACCCGAACTCCAACAAAGTTCACTCCTCCTACGCGGCGCATTTCCATCAGCAGGGGAAACTGGAGCAGGCGGAGGTGGAATACGCGCGCGCCTTGGAACTTGGACATTTGGTTGATGAAGACAAACGCCTGCAGGCCATCAGAAAAGAAATCGAAGAAAAAAAAGCGGAAGCCCGCACTCCGCAGGCATCGAGGCCGTGAGCATCTGACTATACAATTTTTTACGGGGCGGGGTTTTCCTTTGCAGCGTTCGCCGATCGAGATGAATCGCTCAGTTCTTTTTTGATCCGTGCGGCGAGATGCTCATAGTCGATCATTCCGCCAATCAGTTTCCCATTGAGAAAAAGGGACGGGGCTCCTGCGAGGCCGCTCGCCACGGCATCCGCGCGGCTCGCCTCGACAATGGCGCGCGCGCGACCGGAATTCCAGCATTCCAAAAATCGCCCCTGATCCAAACCCAGCGCATCCGCGATCGACACGAGCGCCGCATCGCTCAGATCGCCGCTGGCATACAGCCGGTCGTGAAATTCCCAAAACGCCCCCTGATCCGAAGCACACTCCGCAGCGACCGCCGCTGGCAGGGCGCGCTCATGTTCCTCGATTGGAAAATAGCGGTACGCGACCAGCACATCGTTTGGGAATTCAGTGCGCGCCCGCTTCAACACCGATGCGAGTTCCCGGCAGAAGTGACATTGAAAATCGGAAAACACGACAAGCTGCACCTTCGCATCGCGCGGCCCTGAAACCTTGGCGCTGGCGAGGTCGATCCGCAGCGTAGTGATCCCTGGCGGTTTGAGTAAAACCGCGACCCGATGCCCCTGCGCGAGTTCCCCAAAATACTCGACCCGCACCCGCTCGCGATTCTCCGCAAGGAGTTCCTCGGAGACCTGTGCTAAATTTTCAGCATTGCGCGGCAATCCTTTGCTGGAAAGGCGCGCGTCGATCTCACCCTGCGCCGCGGGTTTCACCTCACTCATTCGCGCTGCGAGCTTTGCGGTGGAATCCGCCCCCGTTTTTTTTGTTTCCGCTGCCAGCAACACCGCATCGACCTTCCTCCGCACCCAGTCGAATTCGAGCGCATACGTCGAGCTTCGCAATGTTTGAAGCGACGCGCCCAAATCTTCCTCCATCTGTGCTCGTGTAAATGTCTGACCGTCCACGACAGCGACCACATCACTTCGCGTCGAAACTGCCGATCCCGTTTGCAACGCCGCCGGAACCAACGCGAAAATCCCCAGCGCCACTGCCGCAAACCCGCGCCCGGCGAAGTCCGCCTCCCCCGCGATCTGCTCCGCACGCGCCGTCGCGAAGATCAGCGCCGCGACCACCAAAGCCGACGCCGTGCAAAGCGGACAGAACGCATGGAGCACCCGGAACTGAATGAACATCAGCGCCGCCGAAAAACTCGCGCCCATGACCGAAAGCCACAGCCCCATCCCGAGCAGCCGCACCCGCGACTCCCGCGATTGCGCGCCGTATGCAGACAAAAACATCGCCAGCAGGATCAGGTAAAACGCGATGCCAAACCACGGCAGCGGAATCCCGCCCACCACCGCGTATTTGCTCGAAAGCACCGCATCGCACCCCGCGCCCACCGGGCAGAAAAGCGCGTGTCCGCCGGAATGCTTTTGCAGCAGCAGAATCGAAATCGACGCCCCCAGCCAGGCGAGCATGCACGGTGTGAGCAACGCACGCTCCGCATTGGGAGCGCCAGCCTGCGGGGAATTCCGATCGGTATTGCTCATGGAGAGCCCCGACATAGTGGGCGGCAGCGGTTGCGTCAAACCGCGCCGCAGTTCCGCGATGGCTCAACTTGCCGGCGTCGCCGTTTTTTTTTGAAACGCAGAGACGTAAAGGGGCAGAGGACGGAGAGGTTCCGCAGCGGAATCCCCTCTGCGATCTCTGCGTCTCTGCGTCTCAGCGTTTTCAAAATGCAGCCAGCCGCGGCATCCTGACGCCGCGCCGTGGAAGCGATTTAGGAAATACTTGCCAACACGCACAACCTCCACCATTTCAAGCGCCCTATGTCCGTCCTCGTCGTTGGTTCCATCGCGCTCGATACCGTCAAAACTCCTGTGGAAGAGCACGCCGATCTCCTCGGCGGCTCCGCTTCGTACGCGGCGGTCGGTGCGAGCTTTTTCTCGCCGGTGAACATGGTCGGCGTCGTCGGCGACGACTTCCCACCAGCGCACCTCGAGTATTTCAAGAGCCGCCACATCGACCTCGCCGGCCTGCAAATCGCGAAGGGCAAAACCTTCCGTTGGTCTGGCGAATACATGTGGGATCTCAACACCCGCGAAACCCGCAGCGTCGAGTTGAACGTCTTCGAGCACTTCACCCCGACGCTTCCCGCCGGATACGACGCCACGCCGTACGTCCTCCTCGCGAACATCGGCCCGAGTTTGCAAAGCCACGTCCTCGACCAGATGCCGCGCGCGAAATTCATCATCGCCGACACGATGGATCTCTGGATCAACATCGCCAAAGACGACCTCCTCGCGCTGCTCAAGCGCGTGGACATGCTCATCCTGAACGATGGCGAAGCCCGCCAGCTCACCGGCCTCACCAGCCTCATCAAAGCCGGTGCCGCCATCCGTGCGCTCGGCCCGAAATACGTCGCCATCAAAAAAGGCGAACACGGCTGCCTGCTTTTTGGCGACGGCCGGTTTTTCTCCTGCCCCGCCTACCCGCTCGAAGACATCCACGACCCGACCGGCGCGGGCGACACCTTCGCAGGCGGCCTCGCTGGCTGGCTCGCCGCGCAGGGAGGCGACATCACCTTCGAGTTGCTGCGCAAAGCCGTCGTCCACGGCAGCGTCCTCGCGAGTTTCAACGTCGAGCGTTTCAGCCTCGAACGGATGCGCACCCTCACTCCCGACGCCATCGCCGAGCGTTACCAAATGTTCCGCGCGATGAGCCACTTCGAGGTCATCGACTGAATCACTTCACCGGCGCGATTTCGTAAGTGTGCGCCTGCGGCTGGTTCGCCGCATAAATCCGATCCTCGAATTCCTGCGCCTTCGCGCTTAAGTCCGCGACCTTCGCCATCATCGCGGTGTGCCACTGGTCAAACTCCGCCTTCTTCGCCTCGAGCTGCGGATCGTTCGCCTGCGTCAGCTTCTCAATGTCACGGCGCTTCCCCTTGAGCTGCGCCCACTGATCGCGCAACGGGTGGTACGCCTGATCGTTCCGCTCCTTGTTCAGCAGCGCCACTTTCAGCGCCTGCTGATACTGCGG
>JAYVRQ010000266.1:0-6116 GCA_043776145.1 Chthoniobacteraceae bacterium | reverse complement strand
GAGCCGGGGAGCATCGTCGGGCGGGCGTTCGTCGGCTGCCCGGAAGGGCGCGCGCTTTACCGCGAGCGTGTGGCGACGATTTACGAAAAAGTTTTCGCCAAGTACGACTGGCCCGCGCGTGCGGCGGAGGTGGCGGCGAAAGTGCGCGCGGCGGTGGCGGAGCGCGACGCGAAATTTGCGAGGGAACTCGCGACGCGCATGGAAAAGGTGCGGCTGACCGTCGGCGAGCGCGTGCAACGAATCGCGGCGCAACTCGCCGACCGGCCCGAGCCGCTGACCTTCGACAAAACCGGCGCGGCGCGGCTCACGAAAGGCTGGGGCGCGAACAACGAGGGCGGCGCGAAACTCGAACGCACAAATGCCGGCGACCTTCCCTACCTGCGCATCGCCGCCCAGCGCGACACGAAAGCGTCGTGGCGCACGGGTGCGGCGCTGCCGCCGGGGCGCTATCGTTTCGAGGCGAAGATGAAGACGCTCGGCGTCGTGGGCGACGGCGCGGGGCTGCGGATTTCCGGCCAGGATCCGAGCGGCGAATGGCTGCGCGGCGACGCGGACTGGCGCGCGGTGCAGTATGAATTCGACGTGGCGGAGGACGGCGGCGAAGTCGTGCTCGTCGCAGAATTGCGCGGACGAAAAGGCGAGGTGCGTTTCGCGCTGGATTCGCTGCGGCTCGTGCGGCTCGCGCAAAAATGAGGGCGCTGCAATATCTCTGCGTGCTCGCGGTCATCGCCGTCGCGCTGATGTTTCTGACGCCGCACGTCGGCTCCGAGCCCGTGCGTGCCGAGGCTGCGACGGCAGCGCCGCCAAAAGTGAGCAAAGCGGAAAAGCTGAAGAAACTCGGCGAGAGTTTTTGGGAAGGACCGTTCCCGTCGATCGAGTTGTCGTTCGAGCCCGAGGAGTGGGATGCGCTGCACCGCGACAACCGCCGCTACTGCAAGGCGGCGCTGACCGAGGACGCGAAAATCAACAAAAGCGTCGCGCTGAAATTGAAAGGCTCCGCGGGCAGCTTTCAGGGGCCGGAGGGAAAGCCGGGGCTGTCGCTGAGCTTCGACTATTACAAGGGCGGCGAGCCGTTTCACGGGCTGCGCAAAATCCATTTCAACAACGGCGCGCAGGACAGCACGTATCTCCGCGAGCAGATCGCCGGGGAAATGGCGCGCAAGGCTGGCGTGCCCGCGTCGCGCTGCTCGCATGGGTTCGTGAAATTTCAGGGGCGCGATCTCGGGCTCTACGTCGTGAAGGAGGCGTTCTCGAAAGACTTCCTCGCGGCGTTTTACAAAAACGTGAACGGCGATCTTTACGATGGCGGCTTCGTCCGCGACATCGACGAAAACTCGGAGAAAGATCAGGGCGATCCGAAGGACAACGCCGGGCTCAAGGAACTCCTCGCCGCGTGTCAGGAAGGCGACGCCGCGAAGCGATGGGAGCGGCTCGGCAAAATTCTCGACGCCGATCTTTTCGCCGCGCACTTCGCGATGGAGACGATCCTCTGCCATTGGGACGGATACAGTTTCAACCGCAACAACTACCGCTTCTACCGCGATCCCGACTCGGGAAAATTTTCGTTTTTCCTGCACGGCATGGACCAGACTTTCGACGATCCGAATTTCCCGATCATGCGCGATCCCGGCGCGAGCGTGAGCAGCGCCTTCCTGCGCTGCCCCGAGGGCTTGAAACTCTACCGGGCGAAGCTCGAAAGCATTTACGCCAACGTGCTCAAGCCGATCGACTGGGGCGCGCGCGTGACGGAAGTGGGCGCGAAAGTGCGCGAGGCGCTCGAAAAGAAAAACCCGCAATGGGCCAGGGATTACAACGGCCAGATCGCCTCCGCGCGCGACCGCATCGTGCAGCGAATCGCGAACGTGGGGAAGATGCTCGGCGACATGCCGAAGCCGCTGGAATTCGATGCGGGCGGCGTGTCAAAAATCCCGAAGGATTGGTCCACCAAAGGTTCCGCCGCGCAAATCGAAGAGCGCACCGACGAGGGCAAGCCGAGCCTCTACATCCGCGCGGATGAAGAAGCGAACGGCTCGTGGCGGCGCACCATCGCCCTCGCACCGGGCCAGTATCGTTTCGAGGCCCGGCTGCGGACGAAAGGCGTGGTCGCGTCGAAAGGCTCCTCCGGCGAAGGCGCGGGGATCCGCATTTCCGGCAGCACGCGCCGCGGCATCAACGCCCTTTCCGGCGACACCGGCTGGCAGACAGTCGCATTCCCCTTCGAGGTCAACGTCGGCGAAGTGGTGCTGGTCGTCGAACTGCGAGCGACGAAGGGCGAGCTATGGTGCGAGAAAGGCTCGCTGCAAATCGTCCGGGTGAAGTGAGATCAAGAAGCGGCGCGCGTCCCGCCGCCGACCCAAAATCCACCGCGCACGGGAGCCCCGCTGTCTTCAGAACGAAGTGGCACACAGGCTTGCATGATTGAGTGGAATTCCCTAACCAAACCGCGTGCCAACCCGCCCGGCACTGGTGAGACGGACGGAAAAGCCGCTGAAATCCCTCAACTGAATGGCCCGCCAACCCCATCAGCCTTCAACACCTCCACCAAACAACCCACCCTCCGTGGGCATGGCCGACTTCGCCCTCGCCAACGGCAGCATGTCCTCCAACCAGTCCGGCGACTGCCCGCGCGAAGCGCACTCGCCACCACGGTCAACCGATTCGCAGAGCCTTGGAAGGCAACGTGACGTCCGCCGCGCCCTCATCGAGGCCGACCTCATGGACTGTATGGTCGCCTCCCCAGGCCAGCCCTTCTGCGCTTTGAAAGGAATTGGAAGGAACTAAACTGCGGCTTGAAGTAACTGTATGGCAAAATCAAAGAAAGCTCCTGACACCGCTGAGGCAACCGCAAACGCGATTCCCCAGACGACATCGTCGAAGCTGCGAAAGCTGATTATCCAGAATTTTGGGTGCATTGGCGCTTCACCTGTCACGGTGGAACTCGACGATATAGTAGTTTTGGTCGGTCCCAACAACGCAGGGAAAAGCACCATCCTGCGTGCCTATCAGGCTATCACGGATTCGTCCGCTCCCAAGTTGACCATTGACGACTTTCACGAGCGGAGAGTTGACCCGGCGACAAACCCGACCATCGAACTTGTCACAGCGGTTGGCGAAAACTTGCCCGGGAGTCGCTGGATTCAAAAAATAGACGATGAGAATATCGTGCGAGAACGCTGGGTTTGGAAGGAACCGCTTGTGGAAGCAAAGCGCCAAGGATGGGATGTAAACACCCTCGACTGGGTGGATAGTTATCCTTGGGGGCCAGCCAACATTGCAAACAGCCGTCGCCCTGTTCCTCATCGTCTGGAAGCTTTTGCCAATCCGACTGAGCAAGTCAAAGAAGTGACTGATATGCTCGTGAAAGTGCTTCAAGGTCGCATCAAAGGTCGGCCCGCAGAAATAACAGGAAATGACGGGCAGCCACAACGAACGAGTTTCGGCCAACTGCTGGACGCCCTGGCTGAAACTCAAAAGGCAGTTGTCCAGGAAACAAAGGCCGAAATTGATCACGCGGAAGAGCAGCTTACTTCATTCGTTAGTGGTGTCTTCACAGGCTATGAGGTCAAATTTGATGCCCGACCTGAAGACGACCTGACCAAGAGCCTTAGTTTCTTCAAAGCGGGAACTGAACTCCAAATGGGACCAAAGGACGGTCACCTCAGTAGTGCCGAGAAGCAGGGAAGCGGTGCGCGGCGAACACTAATGTGGGCAGCGTTGCGTTACATCGCCGAAAGCACCAAGAAGGGCGATGTTGGTCCGGCGCACCTCCTTCTTCTCGACGAACCCGAACTGTGTCTCCACCCAAGTGCAATCAGGGAGGCTTGCAGAACGCTCTATCAACTGCCTGAAACCAAGAAGTGGCAGGTAATGGTGACGACTCATTCCCCCGCTTTCATCGACTTGTCGCGCGACAATACTACGGTCGTGAGGGTCGAACGTGATATTACGGGGATTGTTCGGGGCACGACTGTATTTCGACCCGACAGAGCAAAACTCGACGATGACGAAAAGCGTGAACTCAAGCTCCTGAACATCTATGACCCGAACGTTGCTGAATTTTTCTTTGGAGGGAGGACGGTTCTAGTCGAGGGCGACACTGAATACACTGCTTTCAGATACATCATCTCTGAAAATACCGACGACGAGTTGCTCAAGGATATCCATGTCGTTCGCGCGCGTGGGAAAGTGACCATTGCCCTGCTCGCCAAGATACTAAATCAGTTTGGGGCGCGTTTCGCTGCACTGCACGACAGCGACCTCCCCATACTTCCGAAAAGTGGCAATGCCAATCCCGCCTGGACAAACAACCTGCGGATTCTCACCGAGATTGCAAAAGCACCGTATGCAGCTCGTGTCCGCCTTGTGGCCGCAGTGACCAATTTTGAGAGTGCCATGTTTGGAAAGGAAGTGGACACGGAAAAACCATACAATGCCTACCAGACACTGAAAGATGATGTGGCCGCATGTGGTCGGGTGAAAGAGCTTCTATGCGCCCTCGTGGACTTCACCAAGCCGCTACCGCAGAAGTGTGTCCAGTGGTCTGACATCGGCGAACTCCAGACTGCTGTCTCCAACGAGCAATCAAGACGCATACCAACGTGACTGGGCGAACAAGCAAACATATTTCCATGCCCGACCACAAGCCGACCGCGATCAGTCTGTTTGCAGGCGCGGGTGGCTGCTCGCTCGGCTTCCAGCAGGCGGGTTTTGACGTTCAATTTGCGACGTACATTGACCGTGATGCCGTGGAGTCCTATCGGCGCAATTTTGCTTAAACGCCGTGTGAAGTGGCGGATGTTCGGGATCTCGGGCCGGAAATGCTGCTCGACAAGATTGGCCTTCGCCCGGGCGAACTCGACATCTTGCTCGGCGGTCCACCCTGCCAGGGTTTTAGCAGTGCTGGGATGAAGTCTGGAGAGGACCCACGCAATTCGCTGGTTCGCCACTATGTCCGGCTGCTCGAAGGCATCCGGCCCAAGTGGTTCGTGATGGAGAATGTCGAGGGGTTGCTGACGAATGATGGCGGGTTGCATGTGCGCGATGCCGTTGAGGCGTTTCTCAACGCGGGTTACGCGGTCAATCTCGAGAAGGTTTATGCGCAGGGATATGGCGTGCCCCAGCGGCGCAAGCGAGTGCTCATCGTGGGGAACCGATTGGGACACGATTTCGTCTTTCCCGCTGCTGTCACGCTGTTTTCAGGAAACATCTTTCGGAAAGGCGAAATCACATTTTCGACCGCGACGAGCGACCTGCCACCCGCGACGACCGATGGAGGCAAGTTGCTCTCGCACGTCGGGCCACCGAAAAATGAATTGCAGGCTTATCTCCGAGGCGATGCGAAGACGGTCACGGACCACTTTTCGCCAGTGCTTTCTGGAATCCAACTGGAGAGGGTCCGTGGACTCGCACCGGGGCAAACGATGAAGGACTTGCCTGAGCACTTGCAGCACGAGTCCTTCCGCCGTCGTGCCTTTCGTCGTGTGATGGACGGCACGCCAGTCGAACGACGCGGGGGCGCACCGTCTGGCCTGAAGCGTCTCTTCGCGGATGAACCGAGCCTGACAATGGCCAGCGCCGCGACCAGGGAGTTTGTGCATCCGAGCGAGGACCGGCTGCTCACTTTGCGGGAGTGCGCTCGTTTGCAGACCTTTCCTGATTCTTTTGTTTTCGCCGGGAATGCGGCGAGTCGCATCCAGCAAATCGGGAATGCCATCCCGCCGATGCTTGCGCGGACTGTGGCGGACCATATTGCGAAGACCTACGGTTTTGGGGTGCGCTACGATGGCTCCATGCGTCCGAAGCTCCGTTTCCGCCTCACTCGCTCGGAAGGAATGAGCCCGGCACTCGCCCGGACTGAATTCGTGCTTACTGAGTTGGTGGAATCAAAGGAGGAGCAACTCGTATTGCTCGAACAACCGAAAGCCTGACCATGCCGATACCCATCGAAATCACATCGAAAGCGTCTGGAGCCTGCTGAAACGCTCCATCATCGGCGCGTATCACAAGGTCAGCATTAATTGGCCTGCCCCCGGTTTTTGATCCACTCGCTATGAGAGTTTTGGTTGGTTTTCGGGGTTTGGGTTGGTGGTGATTTGGTCGGAGGGAAGGGCGCAGCC
>JAYVRQ010000265.1:0-6206 GCA_043776145.1 Chthoniobacteraceae bacterium | reverse complement strand
CGCATGTAAATCGCATGCCAATAGCCCAGCTCCGGCGGCAGATCCCGCCAGGGGCAGCCGACGCGATTGAAATAGAGCACCGCCTCCAAAAAATCCCGGTCGCTCAAGGCGCCCGGCGCTCCGGCCAGCGAATGCTTGGCCGCCCTGAGCGCCGGCTCCAGGGCCTGCCAGATTGGTTCGCAGATCATTTTTCTCACTCGGGTTGGTTTCATCCCATCCTTGGATCAGTTCCACCCGCACTTGTACATCAATTTAATTCGTGAACACTGCCTAGAGCCTGTTATGCACAGTTGGATGCCGGAGGCGTCACGGAAATTAGCCGGTGGTCGAGCGAGCGCAGCGAGCGAATACCACCGGATCATGGTCGTAAAAACATCCGCCCCGGAGGGGCGGTGGAAATCCTATGCGTGCATTTTCCTACGCCCCCTCCGGTGCGCTTTCTATTTTGCCACGATGATCCGGTGGTGTTCGCTACGCTCGACCACCGGCTAATTTCCGCTGTCCCTCCGGGACACACCGGGGCGACTTCCCATGAATCATTTCCAAAGTGCATGATACGCTTTAGACGGCGATATTATCTGGCTACGCGCCGGTCTTCTTGAGCTGGATGCGGAGAACTTTCCAAAGGATGACGAGCATCACCCCTGACGAAAATAGCAGCAGCGCGCCGTTGCGGAAATAGACGCTCATGCCGAGGCCGTTGACGAATTTGCCGAATGAGAAGTGGTATTTCTCGGGGCTGAAGAAGACGTTGATTTTGTAGGTGCGGCGATAGTCGTTCTGCTCGGTCTCAGCCTTCGCGACCATGTCGGCGATTTTTTGGTTCGAGTAGAGCTGGTCTGCCGTCACGCCGGGCGGACGCGCGCGGAAATCGGACAGCGTGGGCTTCCTGCCGGTGATGATTTTGTCCACACGGCCGAGGCGCTTGTCCACTTCGCGCGCGGTATCGGACTCGAGCCCGCTGAGTTGTGCGAGGGTATCCTTGAGGTCATCGAGCTGCTCGTCCTCGGCGTCCGTGCGATTCTGTTTCGCAGCCAGCGCTTCGATCACTTGCTGGAGCTGTTGTTGCCGCTTGGAGAGGGGATTTAGCTTGGCCTGCGCGACCACGAGGGCTTCGTAGCTGTAGTGCGTCGCGACGAGTTTGCTGATGAGCGGGACGCGCAATTTTTTGTCGCCCTCCATGTCCGTTGGCTGGCGCTTCGAAGCGAACCATCGCTGGAAGGTGTAGAGGATGTTCGGGTCGCGGTTCATCTCCTCGTATTTGATCAGTGCGCCGCCAAAGATGAGCTGAGGGATGAGGATGAGCGGGACGAGCATCGCGCCGGTCTTCGAGTTCGGCACAAGCGCGGAGACGAGCAGCCCGAGCGAGATGCCGCTGATCGCGGTGAGAAATGTCCACACAAAGTAGTGCAGGAACATCCCCCGGATTTCGAGGATCGCATTTCCGACGATGATGAAGAGTGTGCATTGCAGCGCGGAAAAAACGCACAGCGTGAGAAATTTCGCCGCGACATAGTACGCCACGCGCACGTCGAGATTGCGTTCGCGATGGAGGATATTCCGGTCGCGGATGATGTCCTCGACGCTGTTCATCAGCGATAGGAAGAGCGCGACGAGGAGGCTGATGAAAATGTAAGTCGGAATGTGGAATGCCGACGCAAAAACGTAAGGCCGGTCGGCCCCTTCCGTAAAGTAAAGCGCCCAAGCCACGATGAGCGCGAGCAGCGGCGGCGCAAGGAGAGTGACTAGCATGCTTGCGACATTGCGGAGCTTCGAAAGGAATGCGCGCCGCAGCAACACATGGAACTGCAGCCACTCCTCGCGCCAGCGGACCTTGCGCGGCGCTGGCTGTCGGCGCGCTTCCATGACTTGCGTGGCCGTGGTGGTCGTTGCTGTGGATGCCTGCTTGCGCAGCGAGACCTGCTTCATCTCCTGCGTCAGGCGATAGGTCTCGTAGCGGTCGCGCCAGAAGTCCGGCGAAAACCGGCGTGCTGGGAGGAGCTGTCCATTGCTTCCCTCCTCGAAGATGACTTCGCCGCTCAGGTCGTGCAGCGGCGTCTCCAGGATGTCGAAGCAGAACTCAGGACTGCCGCCCTCGCTTTTGATCCCGTGGACAGTCACATTTTCCTCGGTCGCGGCTTCCGCGAAATACCGCATCATCTCATCGGGTGTCCCGCCAAAGACCAGCTTGCCGCCGCGGTCGAGCAGCACGGCTTTGTTAAAGATGTGGAAGAGTCGCGCGCTCGGCTGATGGATGACGACGAGGACGATTTTGTTATGCGAGATGCCCCGGATGATCTCGATGACGTGCTCGCTGTCCTTTGAACTGAGGCCGCTCGTCGGCTCGTCGAAGAGGAAAATGTCCGCCGAGCTGATCATGTCGAGGCCGATGTTCAGCCGCTTGCGTTCACCGCCGGAGAGCGTCTTTTTTTCCACCGAGCCGACGGTCACGTCGCGGCGTTCGCTCAGGCCGAGTTCGACGAGGCGGCTGTCCACGCGACGCTTTCGGTCGCTCTTTCCGAGGTGCGGCGAACGGATTGCCGCGGCGTAGGCGAGGTTTTCCTGAACGGTGAGATGATCGTCGAACGCGTCATCCTGCGGGATGAAGGCGATGAAGCGTTTGAACTTCTCGAGGTTGTCGTAGAGGTCCTGGCCATTCAGCAGGATCTTCCCGCGCGAAGGAGGCAGGCGTCCTGCGATCGCGCGCAGGAGTGTGCTTTTGCCCGAGCCGCTGCCACCCATCACGCAGACGATGTCGCCGCGCGTGAGGTTGAAATTGATGCCATCGAGCCCCGTCGTGTGGTCGCCGAACATGCACGTCACGTCGCGCAGTTCGAGCGATGAGATGATGTTGCGCTCCTCCTCGATGATGCGTTCACCGAAGTCGCAGCGCAGTCCCTGGCCGGAATCAATGCGGATAAAGTCACCGTCCTTCAGATCGCAACTCGCGCCGACTGGAACGATGCGATCACCGACGGTAATCGGCCTTGCCGCGGCAACCACATCGAGCCTGCCGACCTTGTTGTCATAGTCGCATTCGACCTTCAGCAGGATCTCGCCCGAAGCGCCGGGCGAGAGCAGGATGTCGTCCACCTCGAGCAGGCTCGGGTTGCTCGATACGAGGTAGGTATTCTTGTAGCTCTTGAGGTGAAAGCGCACGCCGAGCGCGCGAGCTTTGCGGCGCAATTCCGCGAGCGGCAGCTCAGCCTCCTTGCGGAAAATGATGCGATCCTCCGGCGTGGCATTCAGCATCGTGCCGGCCCGGAGTGTCACGCCGTTGAGCTGCGCATTCACGGTCTTGAGCGCGCGCACCTGCACCTTCAGCCCGAAGCGCACTTCGAGCGCGCTGTTCCGCGTGCGGACACGCGAAAGCTCCACCTCGTCGTCGTCGTCAATTTCCACATAGACGTGCGTGATGAGCACGCCCTTCTTCGCGTTGAAAAAGGAAACGATGTCCTCGTACGTGAGCACCTGTTCGTCGAGCAGCACTCGCTGCCCGGTGAAGATGCGCGAGAACGTCCCCGGCGCGAGCGGACGTCCGCGCACATACACCGGATGCTGGCTCGCGTTTTTCAGAAGCAGGAGCG
The DNA here is from genome assembly GCA_043776145.1 of Chthoniobacteraceae bacterium. GTDB lineage: Bacteria > Verrucomicrobiota > Verrucomicrobiia > Chthoniobacterales > Chthoniobacteraceae > JANLQB01. The sequence goes on along the minus strand of JAYVRQ010000265.1, from coordinate 2,619 downwards.
TCTGGTACCGGAATGCGATGAGAAGCTCGCCGGGCTTGAGGCTCTTCAGCCACACGTCCGCCTGTGCATCGCGGCCGAAGGTGAGGACTTCGAGCGGAAGCTCGCCGCTCGGCGCGACGGACTGGTCCGCCTTTTCCCCCGCCTGGAGCTGATGCACGATCTCGATTGCCTGCGCCTGCATCCCGAGCCGCCCCATGAAACCGTAGAATGCGGGCATCTGCTGCTCGTTTTTGTCCGAGCGCGCGATGATGTCGTAGAGCTGCACCCCGAGGATGATCTTCTGCTCTGGCGAAAGCACGCGCGCGAGCCGGTCGCCCATCGCATTCAGATCCTGCTGCTGGCCGAGCGCCTCGCGGAACTGCCGCCGCATATCCTCGTAGATGCCGCCGGGGAATCCGTGCCGCAGCAGCCCGAGAACCGTGTCCACTTCTTCTTCGACGACCTCGCCCTCATTCTTTGAAAATCCCGCCAGCACCTGAATCACGAGCGGGAAAAGGCTCTGGTCTTCCGCCGGTCGCGGACGCCCGGCCAGCCTCCGCCATCCGCGGGAAAAAAGACGCCCAATCGCACGGAGGGGCGAGAGAAGGCTTTTGCGAAATGGTGTGGCGGTGCGTGCCCCGTCGGCGTTGCTGCTCATGTTTTGAGTGCCATGCGCAAAGCGCAAAAAGCACAGTCGTGAAGTATCACCTGCGATGCCGCAGTGTCCATCACCTCGCGAGGAAATCCCGCGCGACATGATGAGGTTCCCTCGATCCGTGTTGCGCTGCATCCATTGCGACCTCACGCCTGCCAGCTTCGCAACCGACTTCCAGACACACCAAAGCCGGAACCCGTCGGTTCCGGCTTTGGAAAAAGAGAACGCTTTTGACCACGATGTCCGCGCATGGCGCGGAGGGAAACGGGTTGCGCTATCTAACTTTGTCTTGAGTCCGATGCCGAAATACGGGAAACGCCCGTGCGTCGGCAAGGAGGAAAATTTATGAAGGTATCCCCAGAGATTCATTTGGCATTCGACGTGGGCCACAGCTCCATCGGCTGGGCCGTCTTGGAAACGCGGACAGACAAGGACGCAACGCTGCTCGGCTGCGGCGCGGTCATCTTCCCGGCGGATGACTGTCTTGCGAGCACACGGCGCGGCTTCCGTCGTCAGCGGCGGCACATCCGCGCGACACGGCTGCGCATCGCGCGGATGAAGCGCCTGCTCGCGCACCTCGGCGTGCTCACGCAGGCGCAGCTCGATGCGAACGAATGCGCGTGGCCGTGGCTGCTTGCCGCACGTATTTTGCGCGGGGGGAAAAAACTCACCTGGGCCGAGCTGTGGGATGTGCTCCGCTGGTATGCCCATAATCGCGGCTACGATGGGAACAAGGGCTGGAGCCGTGCGGATGCCGCCGCGGCGAATGACGAGGACACCGAGAAGGAGGCGAAGGCCAATGAACTCCTCGCGGGCTTTGCGAAGAAACACGGGCGCAGCGGCACGATGGCGGAGGTCTTTTGCGACCGGCTGAATCTGGATCCGCTCGGCGATCGCAAAGCCTCCCCCGTGCGCTTCCGCGATCTCGGCGCGGCGTTTCCGCGCGAAGGCGTGGAGGCGGAGGTCGAGCGCATCCTCCGCGCACATCTCGGTGAGGTAGGGACGGCTCGCCGAGCCGTCCCTGATCAGGGCGCTTTCGGCGAAAGCGCCCTACCTTTTGCGAGCGTGGACGACTCCTTCATCACTGCCATCATGCGCGATTACACGGCGATTGCGGGGCCGGACTACCGGCTGCCCTCGCGCTACGGCCAGAGGCTCGCGGATGGTTCGCGTTCGCCGGGCGGGCTGCTCTTCGGCCAGCTCGTGCCGCGGTTCGACAACCGCATCATCTCCCGCTGCCCGCTCACTTTTCAGCGAGTGCATGATCGCGTGCTGGCGGAGACGAAGGACGAGGAGCGCGCGAACCACGAGGCGGAGAAGCTCGCCAAAGTCCCGAGCGCCGACTGCCCGGAATTCTACCGTTTCCGCTGGGCGATGCAGCTTGCGAATGTGCAGGTCGCCACCGGCATCGGGCGGCAGACGCGCGGGCTGAGTGTGGAGCAAAGGCGAACCGTCCACGCCTTGATGGAAAAACAAGGCTACCTCTCCGTCGGAACGCCGAAGCATCCCGGTGACTTCATGAAAGCCGTCCGCGCGCTAACCGGCGGCGCGAAGGACAACCTCGACCAGATGCTCGCGCTGCCGGATGCCGACAAGTCGCTCGTGCTCGATCCTGCACGGAAGAAAATCGCAAGTGGCGTGCTCGCCGTGCTCTGGCCTCATTTGGTGACGGAGGAGGAACGGAAGGAGATGGAAAAGAATCCAACCCTGCTGTCGAAAATTCAGCGGCATACGCTCACGAATCTCCGCCGTGGCAAAGCCGTCACCGCCCGCGCATTGCTGGCGAAGGCTTCGCCTGCCGCGCAGGCCGCGTTCGATCATTGGTTCGACGGCGAGGCGATGAAGAAGCCGCGCAAGAAGCGTGGCACAGGCGTCCCGCCTGTGGGGCTCGCGGGCGGGACGCCCACTGTCCCAACAGCCGGGACGGCTGTGCCACAGTCCACTCGCGAAGACGCGCTCGATGAGCCGCACGCGCTCAAGCGCGA
>JAYVRQ010000264.1:0-1935 GCA_043776145.1 Chthoniobacteraceae bacterium | reverse complement strand
GCGCCTTTGAGACGCCCACGCAGCGCACGAAGCGAAAAGCGAAAGCCAACGCCAAGCGCGCCAAAGCGAAGTTCCGTTTCAACGTGAGCTAGCCTCCGCCTCCGGGAACGCGGCTTTTCCAGCCGTGCATTCCTCAGTCATCAAAAGCCCGCCGGGTTCACAAACCCGCGGGCTTTTTGATTTTCACACCATCAGTCCGAACGTGCTCAGGCACACTCGCAGACGATCCGGAAGCCGACATCGTTTGCGAGATACGAAGGTTCATTGAAAGCCCGCGCCGTCGCTCGGAGGCTGGACATCCTCGACTTCCACGAGCCGCCGCGATACACACGCTGGCGGCCTTTTTCCGAACGCGGATTCGACACCTCCTTGCCCTTGTAAGGATCGTAACTGTCCAGACACCACTCGAAGACATTGCCCGAGAGATCCTCGATGCCGAAAGGGCTCGCGCCACGCGGAAAGCTGCCCACGGGAGCGGTCTCGGCGAACCCGTCGTCCACCGTCGCATCGCGCCACGGGAAATTCGTCCGCACATCCGCAAAATTCGCGTATTGCCCGACTGAGTTCCAGTTTCCCCATGGAAAGATCCGCCCATCCTGGCCTCTCGCGCAGAACTCCCACTCCGCCTCAGTCGGCAACCGATAGGCCTTGCCCTCCCGCTTGCTGAGCCATTCGCAATACGCCACCGCTTCATTCCAGCTCACGTAAAGCACGGGATGCCGCCCGTTCGCCCAAGGTGCCCGCTTTGCCGCGTGGGTCGGGTCGAAAATCTCATACCGCTCGTTCGTGATCGGCAGGCGTGCCATGTAAAAACGGGACAGCACCACAGGAGTCACCGGAGCCTCATTTGGCAACGAACCCGGATCCTCGCTGCCCATGACGAACCTGGAACTCGGAATCAGGAACAGTTCGACACCCGCGTTGTTGGTAAAATTCGGATACTTGGCCCGCTCCATCGCGAGCGCCGCGGGCGAAAGATTGATCTCCTTTTTCGGCTCGATCTTCGGTGCCACCGTGGTCGTCGCGGCCTGAGTTGGCGGACGATTTGCCACAGATGCAGGTGCTTTTGCCTGCGCCACTGCGCGAGCGGCAGCAGGAGAAGCGACCGCAGGCGCGGGACGATTATGTCCTGCAGAAGGTGCCTTCGCCGCTGTCCCTGCCGGTGCCGAGGCCATCTCTTCGGTGTATTCGTCGATAATGTCCTCCGCCTCTCCGCCGGTGAGCCCCAGGCTCTCACCCATGTTGCACATCGCATCCCGCTGATCGTCGCTCATCTCTTCGCCATCGAGGCAAAGGCGCGACATTTTTAACATGCGGCGAAATTCATCCGCGGCACTCGCGGATGCCGCAGGTGCGGATCGCGATTCGGAGACCGGTGCCGCCAGCGACACGGGAGCCGGTGCAGTGACAGAGGCCGGCGCTGGCTCTGGCGGTGGCGATTCTGCAAAACGCACTGAGCCTGTTCTATCGAGCCCGGCCGCGATAGCGCCGGCGATGTCTTGCTTGGAAAGTCCCATCCCTTCTGCGGCAACGCGGAGCTTTTCCTCCTCGCTGTCGGTGAGTCGTTTATCCGCAAGCGTGAAATCCAGCAGCTTCTGAAATTCCGCAAGCGCCTTCGCGATCAATTTGCCGTGAAGTTCTTCGTCAATCCTCGCGCGCTCCTTTGGATCGAGAAGTTTCGTCCGCGCTTCTGCAAGGAAACCCGGCGCATCATCCATTCCGCCGCGCAACATCTGCGCCATCGGATTGCTCGGCTGATTTTTCAGCGGCAGCTTTTTCTGCCACCACACCAGGATCTGCCGGCAATGATCCTCGATCACATCAGCCGTCGCATTGGAGGAGGAATCAAGACACAGCCGTTCGTAGAGGTCCGGCGAATTGTAGTTCTTCCAGCCAGCCCACTTGTTCGGGTTGTCTGGGATTGGATTTGGGAGC
>JAYVRQ010000263.1:0-6224 GCA_043776145.1 Chthoniobacteraceae bacterium | reverse complement strand
GCGCGATGCCGGCGATGATGTTGCCGAGCAAATCCTGCATGGCAAAACCGATGATGCCGACGAGCAGCGTGGAGCCGGTCAGGGCGGCCTGGATGGATTTGCCGTAAATGGCGCTGGCGATGAACAGCCCGGCGACGGCGACGATGACGAGGCCGACGAGCTGGCTGAGAAATTTGGGAGCCTTCATCTGGCTCTGCCGCTCGAACCAGCCCTCCCAGAAATAACGGCGCACGAACGCGAGGAAAACGATCACGCCGAAAAAAAGCATGATCGCGCCGACGTGTTTTAGGACATCACCGCGCCACGGCACTTCGTCCCTCGCGAAATTGTGCGGAGCCCAGATCGCGGCGGCCACGCAGAAGAGCACGTAGAACACGCCCAGCTCGACGCGCTGCCGGCGCTTGAACCAGCGCCCGATCGCGATCAGCGCGAGGAAAAGCACGGGGATGGCCGCTTCGATGAAGAGCGTATCGAATGTGGGCAGCGCGGAAAGCATGAGGCGCGGATTGTAGGAACGGAGGGAAGTGGCGCAAGGCGAATGGCGGCAGCGTGTCCCCGACGCCGTTGACATCGCCCATCGCCGCCCCGATGCTGCGCGCCCTTTTATATGAACGCACCCATTTCCTGGATCGAATGCCCCGCGTGGGAACTCGATTTTTTCGCCCTCCCGCACCGCATCCCGTGGCCCTCCGACGTACCCGCGGAAAACGCGAACAAGGCTCCGTTCGACGCGCCGAGTCTGATGCGCGCGATCGAGACTTTGGAGGAAACCGATCCGGCCAGCGCGGGGCCGTGGACCGGATTTTTGAATGCGGCGGAGCACATTCAGGATTTGAACGAAGCGATTCAGGACAGCGAATACGTGCAGGCGGCGGAGCTGCTCGAAAAGATCGAGCAGGCGCATCCCGGCACGCCGTTCCGGCTTTTTCACGCCGCCTTTCTGGAACGCCAGAACGGGCGTGATGCGGAGTCGCTCGCGATGTATCAGGCGGCGGCGGAAAAGGCTCCCGTGCTGGGTTTCCTGTGGTCGCACGTCGGCGGGATGCTCGGGGAAGCGGGGCGGCGGGATGAGGCGATTGCTGCTTTCAAGAAGGCGCTCGAAACGAATCCGAACGATCAGATGGCGCTCGAAGGGCTCGTGCAATTCCGCGTGGCGGTGAAACTTTTCCGCGATCCGAAAGATCCGAAGTCGGTCGTGTATGTGCCGGTCGAGCAGTATCGACAAATGGTCGCGCAGCAGATCGAGCCGTTGTCGAAGGAGCCCGATCAACTCGTCGCCTTCGCCGAGCATCAACTGCGCGAAGGCCACACGCCGGAAGTCGCCGTGCAGGCACTGGAAAAGGCGCTCGAAATCCGCCCGACGCACACCCGCACGATGGCCGCGCTCGGCGTGGCGTATCGGATGACCGGGCAAAACGAACGCGCCATCGAAACGCTGCGCCGCGTGACGGAACTCGAGCCGCAGAACCCGCTCGGATTTTTCCATCTCGCGCAGGCTTTCAACGCAACGGGGGACAAGGCCGGGGAGACGCAGTCGCTCGACGCACTGCTCGCGGTCGATCCGAATTTTCAACAGGCCATCGGCATCCGCTTCGGCATCGACCCCGCGAATCCGAGCAAGGAAATCGAAGAGCAAATCGCCGCGTTCGCCGGGGAGCGGAATGCGTGGATGGCGTTCCTCGTCGCGAGCAGCATCGCGCGGGATCGGGGCGATCTTGCGACTTCGCAAAAGTGGTCCGAGCGCGCCTACGCGATCAATCCCGACGGGGAGGAAGTGCTCCTGCATTACTCGTCGATCCTCGCGGACAACAAGGACGCCGAGAAGCTCGCCGAAGCCATCGAGCCCGCCGTGCGGCGCGGGAAATACTCGAAGCGTCTCGATTGGAATTACGCGCAGGCGTTGCATCAACTCGACCGCACGACCGGCGCCATCGCCCTCCTGCGCGATGCGGCGGCATCCGACGGCACGCCCGCAGATTTCAAGCAAGCCGCGGCGGTGACGATCGACTTTTGGAAAGGGCTGCTCGCCAATGGCGGGATCGCGCTCGAAACGCATCGCGCCGGAGCCCTGCGCCGTCCCATCCTGCTCACGCTCGACGATGGCGACGGCGGCGTGATCCTCGGCGGCGGCAAGCCGCTCCCCGCCGAGCACAAGTTTCCCTTCCGCACGAAGACTGCGGGCGACACCACGGCGGCGATCCGCTTCCAGCAAGGCCAGACCGGCGGCGAGCCCGGCCCGCGCGCGCTCGGCACCTTCACCGTCAGTGGCATCCGCGCCTCGTCGAGCGGACAGACGAACATCGAGTGTTTCACCGGCGCGACGCCCGATGGCGCGCTGCGCTTCGCCGCGATGCAGGATGGGAAGAAGCTCGCGGTCGCCTGGTCCGCACCGGCGTGAGAGACGCGCGGCTGCGGAATTCCGGGTAGCACGCTCGTCCCGAGTGTTGGCGAAGGCGTCCCGCCTTCGCGAACTTTCAACACCGTTCAATGTGGATTGCGCGCGCTGCCATTGCGGACGTCCATGAAAGATCGTTTTGGCGGGACGCCAAAACCAACACTCGGGACGAGCGTGCTACCCGGAAACCCGAGCCGCGCGCTGGAAATATGCGGGCTAAGATTCCTCCCGCCGCCCGGCTTTTCTCCGAGTGGCGGAAAAGTCCCGCCCTCCAAATTATGCACCGAATTTTTTCCCGCACGAAACTATCCGCCGTCGCGGCCCTGCTCGCCTGCGCCTGCTCCAGCCTCGCGGGTTCGCCGCGCCTCACGCACACGTATCCCAGCGCGGGCCAGCGCGGGACGGAAATCGAGGTGACTTGCAGCGGCGGAAATCTCGCCGACGCGAAGAGCCTGCTATTCGACACGCCGGGACTCGAATGCACGGGGATCACGACGCCGGAAGGCGGGAAGTTCAAGGCGAAGATCAAGATCGCGGCGGATGCGAAACTCGGGGAGCACTCCTTCCGCGCGATCACGACATCGGGCGTGAGCGATCTGCGGTTGTTTTTCGTCACGCCGTTTCCGCTCGTGGAAAAGGTGAAGGACAAGGATCACCCCGATGCGGCGCTCGCGGTCGCGCTGGGGACGACGGTGTATGGGCGCACGCCGGGCGAGAATCAGGATCGGATTGAGGTCGAGTTGAAAAAAGGGCAGCGGCTCGGCGTCGAGGTCATCGGCGCGCGGCTGCAAACGCAGAACCTTTACGATCCGCATCTCACCATCGCGAAGGCCGACGGCACGCTGCTCGCCGAGGTCGATGACTGTGCGTTTTCACGGCAGGATCCGGCGACCAGCGTTGTCGCGCCGGAGGATGGAAAATACGTTCTCACCGTGAAGGACGCGACGAACAGCGGTCCCGGCGAGTGTCACTATTTGCTGAACATCGGCGCGTTCCCGCGTCCGCTCGTGGCGTATCCCGCCGGGGGAAAAGTCGGCGAGGATTTGAAAGTGAAACTCATCGGCGATGCTGCGGGCTCGCTGGAACGCACGATCAAACTCGCCGCCGCACCCGCCAGTCGCTTCGACATTTTCCCCGAGGACGGCCAGCCCGCGCCGCAGCCGAATCGCCTGCGCGTGTCCCCGTTTCCCAATATCCTCGAAGTCGAGCCGAACGAAGACATCGCGCACGCGGTGCCGACGGACAAGCCGCTGCCGCTCGCGCTGAACGGGATCATCCAGACGGTGGGGGACGTGGATCATTTCAAGATCGCGGCGAAGAAGGACGAGAGCTTCGATGTGAAAGTGTGGGCGCGCCGACTGCGCTCGCCGCTGGATTCGGTGCTGACGATTTGGAACATGCAGGGCGGACAGGTCGCGGCGAACGACGACGACGGGAACATCGACAGCGGCGTGCGCTGGAAGGTTCCCGCGGATGGCGAATACGTCATCAAGGTCGAGGACAAGCTCGGACGCGGCGGGCCGGATTATGTGTATCGCGTGGAGATCACGCCGGTCGCACCTCGCTTCACAGCGTGGCTTCCCGAGATGGTGCAAAATTCAAATCAAGAGCGCCGCGCGATCGTCGTGCCGAAGGGCAACCGCTACGCCACGCTCGTCCGCATCAAGCGCTGGGACGTGGGCGGAGACGCGATCATGGAAGCGGTGGATTTGCCGCCGGGCGTGACGCCGCTCGCTGGACCGATGGATAAGTCGGTGGACACGATCCCGATGGTCTTCGAGGCTGCGCCGGATGCGGCACCGGCTGCGAAATTTTGCACCATCAAAGCAAAGCTAACCGAGCCACCGAAGGACACCCTTGTCGGCAGCACGACCGAGAACGATCTCGATGTAGCGGAGAACGGGAACCAGCGGTCGTTTTACACCGTGAACGAAAACAAGCTCGCGGTGGCCGTGACCGATGAGATTCCCGTGAAGATCAATCTCGTGCAGTCGAAGGTGCCTATCCTTCGCAATGGCTCGATGAATTTAAAAGTGACCGTCGAGCGCAAGGCGGACTTCAAAGGCGCGATCAGCATCGCGCTGATTTACGCGCCGCCCGGCATCGGCAGTCCAGGCGTCGTGCAGATTCCCGAGGGCAAGGACGAGGGCATCATCACCATCAGCGCGAACGGCGACGCGCCGTTGCACAAATGGAAAATCTGCGTCGCGGGCAGCGCAGACTTTGGAAAAGGCGCGGTGTGGATGAGCACGGGACTGGCCGATTTGGAAATCGTCGATCCGTTTGTCGCGGGCGGACTCACGCGCAATTTTATCGATCAGGGCGAAGCGGGAACAATGACGCTGAAGCTCGATCAGAAAATCCCTTTCGAGGGGAAGGCGAAGCTCGTCCTGCTCGGTCTCCCCCAAGGTGTGACTGCCGAAGAACTCGAAATCACGAAGGAGAACAAGGACGCGAAATTCAACATCAAGGCGGCGCCCGATGCGCAGGTCGGACAAGCGAAGCAGCTCTTCGTACAGTTCAACCTAATCAAGGACGGCGAGCCGATGGTGAACTCATTCGCGGGCGGCGGCATCCTGCGCGTGGACAAAGGCTCGGTCGCGCAGAAATAGTGCGATGTAATCCCGGTAGCACGCCCGGCCCGGGTGTTGGTTTTGGCGTCCCGGAAAAATGAACTTGGTTTGATTTCCCTTGGCGGAAAGCGCGTGCCAACCGCGCTCGCCGAATGAGCAAGCCTGAACTCGCTCCACAAAATCCATGCGCCCTGGCAGGGGCGCGGGAAATTTCCAGGCACGCATTGTCACGCCGCCTCGCATCCCGTTACAAACGCCCCGTGTCCAGCCTCGCCTCCATCCACACCTACCGCTCCGAGGTGGACAAGATCATCCGCTTCGGTGGCAGCACGAAGGAAACCACGGTTCGGCGCGCGGTCTATGATCTCATCAATGCCTACGCCCGGCCACGCGATCTCCTGCTTTGCGAGGAACTCGACTACTTCAACCCCCGCCGCAGGAAAACCGTCCGGCCCGATGGCACGCTGAAGAACATCCTCCGCCTCGACTACGGCTTTTGGGAGAGCAAGGACACCGGCGACGATCTCACCGAGGAAATCGCCAAGAAATTCGACAAGGGCTACCCGGACTCGAACATCCTTTTCGAGGACTCGCAGACCGCCATCCTCTATCAGGACGGCCAGCGCCGCCTCATCGCACCTTTTGCCAGGGACGAGGCCCTCGACGAACTGCTCACCGCCTTCGTCAGCTTCGAGCATCCCGAGGTGTGAGTTCAAGGAAGCCGTCGAGCGCTTCAAGCAGGACATCCCGAATATCGTCACCACCCTGCGCGGCATGATCGTCCGCGAGGGGAAAGCGAACGCCGCCTTCCGCACGCGGCGCGGCGCCTTCCTCGATCTCTGCCGCAGCGCCATCAATCCCTCCGTCACGCCCGATGACGTGGATGAGATGCTCACTAAAAATGACGAGTAAGTTGTTTCCGAGCTTTTCGGCATCCGCTACGTTCAGCGGTTGAGTCGCGACTCGTCCATGCCCATCAAAATTCCAGCCAGTTCGCAGATCGAAATGCCGGTTTTTTCGACGCAAGGGACAGTTCATTCGCTGGTCTCGGCAAATTGCGTGGCGCAGCTTCATTACGAAAACGGCGATGGCAGGCTTTTTCGAGGCGATGCACTCGATTGGTTGAAATCCTTGGATGCTCAATCGGTCGATTTGGTGTTCGCCGATCCCCCTTACAACATCAAGAAAGCGGAATGGGATGATTTTGAGTCCATGCACATTTACGTTTCGTGGTGTCGCGAGTGGCTTATGGAAGC
>JAYVRQ010000262.1:0-6226 GCA_043776145.1 Chthoniobacteraceae bacterium | reverse complement strand
TTGCACTTCTCGATCATGTCCTTGAAGCCGACGAACTCCGCGCCGGCATCGCGAGCCGCCTGGGCGGACGCGCCTTCCGCGAAGACGAGCACGCGGACATTTTTTCCCGAGCCGTGCGGCAGCGGACAGGTGCCGCGCACCATCTGGTCGGATTGCTTGGGATCGACGCCGAGCCGGAAGGAAAGCGTGACTGTCTGGTCGAACTTCGGGGCCGGGAGCGATTTGAGAACCTGGACTGCTTCGCTGAGTGGAAGAGCCTTCTTCGCGTCCACCTTCGAGGCGGCGGCGCGATAACGTTTGCTGCGATGTTGTGCCATGTGATTTTGCAGTCCTGACGAGCACGCCGGGCGGGCTCTCCTGCTTGGTTTGATAAGGGTTGCGGTTTTTCCCGATGTGAGGCGGGGCGCGGAAAGTAGCGGACGACCTTCCGCTGTCAAAAACTTTTTCCGGCGGAGAAAAGACGCGGGCCCGGCGCTAAGGTTTCGCCGCAGTGTCGCCGCGAATCCCGCGGCGGATCAGCGATTCGCGCGCGGTTTTAATGAGCGCCATTTCTTCGGGCAGGAGTTTCCCGGCTTGCGCGATCTCGATGTATTTTTCCGCCTCGGCGGGCGTCTCGCTTTCCGCGAGCATGAGGGCGAAATACGCGGCGCAACTGGGATCGGCCCGCTGCTTCTCGTCGAGGGTCCGCATGAGTTTCACGCCTTCCTCCGTCTGTCCCCGAAGGTGCAGCGCGAAAGCGTAGGTCGAGGCGATCACCGGGTGATCCGGCTTTTGGCGGTAGGCCTCATCGGCCATGGCCTGCGCGCGCTCCATGTTGGAATTCAGGAGCAGCGACAGCAGCACGACGTTGTTTTGGGCGATCAAATCCTTCGGGTTGAGTTCGAGCGACCGCGTGACCACATTCAGCAGGCCGCGCGTGTTCCCTTTCGGGGCATAGACCTGATAGAGCGTATTCAGCGCCGACTGCGCCCCGCCACTGCCACGCGCAATGGTCCAGAGCACATCGGTCATTTCATTGTCCCAGTCCCATTTCGCCGCGTAACGGGTGAGCAGGATGAGTTCGTCCGGGCGACCCGTCGCGGCGCGAACGGCGCTGTTCCACGAGTTTCGCGAGGAAGGCACGTCGCCGGTCTCGCGCTGGACCCGCCCGAGGAAGGCCAGGCGCAGAAATTCCGCGCCCTCCCATTGCGTATCCGTCACGAGCTTTTTCAGCGCCTCCCAATTGTGCTGGAGCGCGTAGCATTCCCCCATCGCGAGAGGCACCGGCATTTTCGCGGCGATGTCCGCCGGGAGCCGCTTGCCCCACTCCACCGCGACGAGAACGAGATTATTGCCGGCAAGCCACGAGATGAGCGTGGCGATATTGTCCGGGTTGCTGGCCGCCTGTTCCTGAAGACTTGCGAGGTAACTGTGAAATTGCGGCTGCTGGAAACGCCGCAGCAGTCCGAGAAAAAGCATCCGATCCCCGAAAACGGCGTCCGGCGCGCCTTGGATTTGTTTGGAAAGCGCGAGGGCTTTTTCCCATTCCTTATTGCGGAAAAAATGGTCGAGCAGCAGCCGGGCGGCCACGCGTCCGAACTTGGGATGCGGCAGGTATCCTTCAATGGTGGCGCGCGCCGCGTTGCGGGTTTCCGCGCTCTCCGCCTGCATGTGCGCGGCGGCGAGATGCAATTGATACGCCTCGTTCGCCGGCTCCAGTTTTACGGCCTCGGCAAAATGTTTTTCCGCCTCAGCAGTCTGATTTCCGAACAGCAGGAGCCGGCCCGAATCGTCGTGAAAGGCCGCGGTTTTCCGCCCTTCCCCACCGATCTGCGCCAGGGTCTGCTCGGCGAGCACGGGTTCATTGTGACGCAAGGCGCAATCGGCCATCGCCAGTTGATTCGCCGCGACGCCGGGCTCGAGTTGGGCGATCACGCGATGCCAGTAGAGAGCCTCCTTCGAGTCCGCCGCCTCGGTCAGTTCGAGCAAGGCGCGATTCGCCCCGATGTCCCGCGGATTCATTGCCAGAGCCCGTTGCGCGGTATCCAGCGCATTTTTGTATTCCTTTTTCCCGATCAACTCCCGCGCCTGCGCGACCAGCCGGTGCTGGCGAATTTTCCGGTATTCCCGCCAGCCCAATGCCGCGACCACTCCGAGGACGCCAAGAATGGCCAGCCGGATCAGCAGCTTCCTCATGCGGGACGCCGCCGGAGAAAGGCGCGGCTTTTCGGGCTTTGCGGGGATGTCTCCGGGGGGCTCAGCAGCCATATTTCCTTTTGCTCTTCATTGGACTGGCTAGGAAAAATCGACATCGCCGCGAATGCAATGTTTTTTCCGACGGCGCAAAAAATTGCGAAACGAGCGTGGCTACTTTTCCTGGCCCGGAACCGGCAGCGGAGTGCTCGGGCCACTCATGCCGAGCACCCGAATTTCCGCGTCGGACAAAGTCTTCCCGGTGTCTTTATTCACGAAAACCGATTCATCCAGCCCCATGCGCTCGTAGGCGAATTTTCCCTGCACGGTGACGGTGATCCCCTTTTGCAACTCCGCCAGACCTTCCTGGATTTTGGCCGCGTAGGCGCTGCTGAGATTGACGCTCATCCGCACGCTGCGGGAGGTTTTCCCGGTTCCGTAAAGCGCGACCGAACCGCCCGTGACATTCTCCACGAGGCCGGTCACGCGCATCGTCTTTCCCGAGAGCCGCTGCTTCGAGCGGAATTCGCTGTCCTCAAAACGCTGGCTCCAGAGTTCGCCAATCGCGAGGATCAGGTCCGGTTTTCCCGAATCCGCCCCAGCTTCCTTCGTGCCGCCAGACTTGCCCCGCAGTTGGGCGAGTTCCTCCCGCAGATGCTCGTTGTCCGCCTTCAACGCCGCGATCTCGGCCTCATGGAGATCGCAACCGCACAGCGAGATCGCCACAACGCAGACAGCGGCACAACCAATAACGGATCGGGAATTTTTCATTCGGATAGCGACCGCGTTCTTTAGCATCTTCGCGGCCAAAAATCACGCCGCTTTGTGACAGCGCGCGCACCGGGAAGGAGCAAAGTCTTTTCACCCCAGCCGGGTTGTGCTGTCTGTTGCCCACTTCCATGCCTTCCCGACTTTTCATAATCCCGACCATTCTCTCTCTCGCGGTGGGCCTCGCCTGCGCCGCCGACGCACCGCCCGCGCGGCTGAATGCCCGCATCATGCAAATGCCCGCCGTCTCGCGCGAGCACATCGCCTTTGTGTATGGCGGCGATCTTTGGCTCGCGCCAAAAAGCGGGGGTCTCGGGACGCGGCTCACGTCCTCGCGGGGGACGGAGCAGTTCCCGAAATTTTCGCCCGACGGTTCCGAGATTGCGTTCAGCGGGAACTACGAGGGGAACGTCGATGTCTATGTCATGCCCGTCTCCGGCGGCGAGCCGCGCCGCCTCACGCACCACGGTGCGGCGGATCGGCTGCTCGGCTGGTACCCCGATGGGAAGTCGCTCTTGTTCCAAAGCGAGATGGTCAGCTTCACGCAGCGCACCGGGCAGTTTTTCAAAGTGTCCGCGCAGGGCGGGCTGCCGGAGCAGTTGCCGATTCCGTACGGGGAATTCGGCGCGATCTCGCCCAATGGAAAACAGCTCGCCTACACGCCGATCTCCACGGATTTCGCGACATGGAAACGCTACCGCGGCGGCATGGCCCCGGACGTGTGGATTTTCGATTTGGAAAAAGGCTCCGCCGAAAACGTGACGCACGACGACGCCAACGACTCGCAGCCCATGTGGCACGGCTCCACGCTCTACTTCCTCTCCGATCGCAACACGAAAAAGCGCGCGAACCTCTGGGCGTACGACACGGCCACGAAGCAGTCGCGCGAAGTCACGCACTACACCGATTACGACGTGCATTTCCCAAGCATCGGGCCGGACGCGATCGTGTTTGAAAACGCCGGGCAGCTTCACCTGCTCGACCTCCCGGCGGAGACGCTGCGCGAGGTGGAAATCAAAGTCATCACCGACCGCGCCACGCTCCGACCGCACGTCGAAAGCGTCGGCGGCTCGATCCAAAACGCGACCATTTCCCCGACGGGAAAGCGCGTGCTCTTCGAGGCGCGCGGCGAGATTTTCAGCGTGCCCGCCGAGAACGGCGTCATCCGCGACCTCACCGAATCGAGCGGCGTCGCCGAGCGTTTCCCCGCATGGTCGCCCGATGGAAAATGGATCGCGTATTTCTCCGATCGCACCGGCGAAAACGAACTCACGCTCCGCCCCGCCGATGGCAAAGGCGCGGAGCAAACCATCACGCAACTCGGCGCGGGTTATCGCTACCAAATCTACTGGTCTCCCGACTCGAAAAAGGTCGTCTTCATCGACTCCTCAATGGCCGTGCATCTCACCGACGTGGAGAAAAAAACGGACGCGATCATCGACCGCCAAAAGTGGCTGTATCAGGGCGACCTCAACAATTTCTGGATCAGTTGGAGCGCCGACAACCGCTGGATCGCCTTCGCGCACGACCTCGAAAACCAGCACAGTTGCATCGCCATCTACGACACGCACGAGCGCAAACTGAACTTGGTCACGAACGGCTTTTTCGACGACGACCTCCCCGTTTTCGATCCCGAGGGCAAGTATCTCTACTACCGCACGAAACGCTGGTTCGACCCGCTCTACAGCGAGCACGAGCCGACGTGGGTGTACGTCGGCGGTCACGCGCTGATCGCCGTCCCGCTGCGGAACGACATCCCTTCGCCGCTCGCCCCGCGCAACGACGAAGAGCCCGCGCCCGCCGTCGAGAAGAAGGAAGAAAAAAAGCCCGAGGAAAAAAAGGCCACGGAAGTAAAACCCGCCGACGACAAAAACACCGAAGTCGCCGTGAAGGAACAAAAGCCCGTCGTCGCGATGAAAGCCCCCGACGTGAAGCCACCGGACGCCGACAAAAAAGCGGACGACAAAAAGCCCAAACCCATCGGCATCGACCTTGAGGGCTTCGAGGCCCGCGCCGTCTCGCTCCCGCCGAGCGGCCCGCGTTTTGGAAACCTCGCCGCCGTGCCCGGCAAGCTCATCTTTTCCCGCTCACCCCAGCGCGGCTCCAGCGGCCCGACCCCGCTGCTTTACTACGATTTTGAAAAGCGGGAGGAGAAACAAATCATGGACGACGTGGGCGGCATCGAGCTTTCCGGCGACGGCAAAAAACTGCTCGTCGCGCGTGGCGGCGCGTGGGGCATCATCAATCCCGCCGATGCCCAGAAGATCGGCAAGGCGCTCCCCGGAGCGCCGCTCGAAATGAACGTCGATCCCTCGCAGGAATGGCGTCAGCTTTTCAACGATGCCTGGCGCATCGAGCGCGACTTTTTCTACGACCCGCATCTGCATCTCGTCCCGTGGCAGCAAATGCGCGAACGCTACGGCGCGCTCCTCGAAAACTGCGGCACGCGCCACGACGTGAACTACGTCATCGGCGAACTCATCGCCGAGCTAAACGTCTCGCACGCCTACCGCAGCGGCGGCGACCTCGACGGCGCACCCGCGCGCAATGTCGGCTATCTCGGCTGCGACTTCGCGCTCGATCAGGGTGCGTATAAAATCGCGAAAATCCTCGAAGTCGCGCCGTGGGAATACACCCTGCGCCCGCCGCTCAAGCAGCCCGGCCTCAAAGTGAAGGAAGGCGACTGGCTCCTCGCCGTGAACGGCCGCCCCATCGACACCACGCAAGACCCGTGGGCCGCCTTCCAAGGGCTCGCCGACAAACCCGTCTCGCTCACCGTCAACGACAAACCCAGCCTCGAAGGGGCGCGCGAAATCCTCGTGCAAACGATGGCCAGCGAGCAGTGGCTCCGCCAGTACGCCTGGATGGAAAAAAACCGCCGCGCCGTCGATGCCGCCAGCGGCGGAAAGATCGGCTACATCTACGTCCGCGACACCGGCCAGGACGGCCAGAACGAACTCTACCGCCAGTTCCGCGCGCAATACGCGAAGCCCGCCCTCATCATCGACGAACGCTGGAACGCCGGCGGCCAAATCCCCGACCGCTTCATCGAACTGCTCGGGCGAAAAGTGACCAACTACTGGGCCGTCCGCGACGGCAGCGAATGGCAGACGCCGACCATCGCCCACCGCGGCCCCAAAGCCATCCTCGCCAACGGCTGGAGCGGCTCCGGCGGCGACTGCTTCCCGTGGCTTTTCCGCGAAGCCAAACTCGGCCCCATCATCGGCACGCGCACCTGGGGCGGCCTCATCGGCATGACCGGCGCCCCCTCGCTCATCGACGGCGG
>JAYVRQ010000261.1:0-6229 GCA_043776145.1 Chthoniobacteraceae bacterium | reverse complement strand
CGTGCATCCGCTGCGCGGGGTTCACGATGCCGACCATGTCGAGCACCTTCACAATCTCCGCGTCGATGTCCGTGACTTCCGGGCGGTGCAGCGTGATCGCTTCGGCGATCTGATTACGGATGGTGAAGACGGGATTCAGCGACGTGCTCGGCTCCTGGAAAATGTAGGCGATCTTGTTGCCGCGAATGTTGCGCAGTTCGCGCGCGGACATTTTCAAAACATCGCGCCGATCGAGCAGGATCTCGCCGGAGACGTAGCGCGCAGGCGGCTCGGGGAGCAGCCGCGTGAGCGCGAGCCCCGTCACACTCTTCCCACTGCCGCTCTCGCCGACGACCGCGAGCGTTTCGCCTTTGGCGAGTTTGAGGGAGATGTTTTTGACGGCTTCGACCACGCCGTTCTCGGTGTGGAAGTGGATCGTGAGATCGCGGATTTCGAGGAGCGGACTGCTCACGAGACGAAGCCTCCACTAGCCTGCGCGGCTTTCCGAGCCTGGATGCGGGCGAATATTTCATCGATCGTTTCCGAATCGCCACGCTGCTGCCTTTCGGCGGTGTAGTCGCCGCTTTTGGGCGTCAGTGCCTGCAAGTAACGCGCAAAACCACCGCGCCCTAACGCAGCGATCAGAGCCTTGTTTCCATGTTCGAGAATCTCGTCGTTACTGAGCGTGCTGGTGTTCATAGCTAAGGGAAGCGTAGCACCCACGCAGCGGGATTATCAACTTTCACCTTCACCAACTCGCGCTGCCGTCGGGCGCAGCGCAGCAACCGGTCGTCGGTCGTGAGAAACCAATCCGCTTCCGCAAATTCCGCGCACGCCAGGTGAATTGCGTCTTTTCTGCCGAATCCCAACGCCGCGAGTTCCGCCCCGCGCGCGATGATGTCAGGTGTCACTGCGACGTTCTCGTCGAATGCCGTCAACAAGCTCAGCAGGTTCGTGCGTTTGTCCTCATCGCGGATGGCGGCAAATTCATCCACGAGCATGTCGCTTGAAAGCAATTTGACATCCATTTCGAGAATCCGGTTTGTTGCGGCGGCTTCGCGACGAATTCGCGGATCAGTTTGATCGTCGTGTTCACGACCGAGGGCGCAGCTATCGAGGTACAACTTCATATAGCCCGCGCGTCGCTACCGGCGGAAATCGGATTCGCAAGAAAAATCGCCACACTATCCGCGCTTCGGATCGAAGGCCCGCCGCAGCGCGTCGCCGAGGAGATTCAGCGCGAGGACGAGACCGAAGAGGGCGGTGGTGGCGGCGGTGATGTTCCACCAGACGAAGGGATCGCGGCTGAGTTCGGTGCGGCCGCTGTCGATCATCGCGCCCCAGCTCGCGGTGCCGACGGGTGCGCCGACGCCGAGGTAGCTGAGGATGGCTTCGGCGAGGACGATGTTGGAAAAGCCGAGCACGGCGCTGATGAGGACGAGGTGCATGACGTTCGGCAGCAAGTGGCGCGTGACGATTTTCCAATGCGTCTGCCCGAGCGCGCGCGCGGCGGTGATGTAGGGGCGCTCGGCCTGCCGCATCGTCTCGCCGCGGATGAGGCGGCAGAGGCCGACCCAGCCGGTGATGCCGAGCGCGAGCGCCATCGTGCCGAGCCCTTTGCCGAGCGTGAGCAGGATGGCGACGAGCAGGAGAATTTCGGGGATCGAGGCGAGCGTGCTGTAGATGTATTGGATGAGGTCATCGATCCAGCGGCGGAAGTATCCCGCGAGGATGCCGAGCAGCGCGCCGAGTGGGACGTAGATCGCGGTGGTGAGCCCGCCGATGATGAGCGCGGTGCGGCAGGCTTTGAGCGTTTGCACGAACACGTCCTTGCCGAGCACGTCGGTGCCGAGCAGATGGCGTCCGTTGGTTTTTTCGTGGCGCGCGGAGGCGAGCAGTTCGTCGTCGAGCGGGGCGCTGTAGGTTTTTTCGGAAACGACGGACGCGGTGCAGACATCGAGGATGCTGCGTGTGCCGCCGGTGGATTTGGGAATTTGCAGCATCTCCAAAAGGCCGACGGCGAGATAAACGCCGATGACGCCGAGCGCGATGAGCCCGGTGCGGTCGCGTTTCATCCGCACCCATGCGCGCTGCCAGCTTTCGTTGCGCGCGCCGGCGCGGAGCAGGAAAACGACGAGCGCAAATGCGCCGAGAACGAGCGCATCCTGAGTCAGCCAGTGATCGAGCAGTTTGGCCATCGGTCAGGAAAGTCGGATGCGCGGATCGGCGAGCGCGTAGCAGAGGTCGGTGGCGATGAGGCCCGCGATGTAAAGCAGCGAGCCGAGGAAAACGCTGGCCATGATGACGGGCTGATCGCCGGTCTGGATGGCTTGCACGAGCACGCTGCCGAGGCCGGGGATGCCGAAGAGACTTTCGATGAGCAGCGAGCCGAGGACGAGCTTGGGCACTTGCGCGACGACGAGCGTGATGAGCGCGATGAGGCCGTTTTTGAAAACGTGAACGGTGAGGACGCGCGTGCCGCTCACGCCTTTGGCCTGCGCGGTGCGAACGTAGTCCTGCTGGATTTCTTCGAGGAAAATCGCGCGGTAGAGCCGCGCGTCGTAGCCAAGATTGATGAAGACGAAAATGGCGACGGGGAGCAAAAGAAAGCGCACCATGCCGATGCCGCCGTAGCTGAATCCGTACGCCGGAAAGTAACTCAGCCCGAGCGCGATCACGGCCTGGCCGAAGATGACGTACACCATCGTCGGCACGCTCATCAGCGCGATGGCCGCGACGGTGAGGCCGCGATCGAGCGGGGAGTTGCGCACGAAGACCTGGAACAGCGCGAGCGCCACCGCTGCGCAGAACGCGGCGACAAATCCCGGCACGGTGATAAGCAGCGACGGCCCCGCGCCGCGCAGAAACTCCTCGCGCAAATCGCGGCGCGTGACCCATGTCGTTCCGAAATTCAGCGTCGCGAGACTGGCGACGTGCCGCACGAATTGTTTCGCGAGCGGCTGGTCGAGACCGCGATTGTGAATCCACTCTTCGCGCGTTTTTCCCACCGCCTTCGGCCCGAGCACGCGCGACGCTTTTTCGTTCGGCGACATCATCACGTTGTCGAGGACGAACGTGATGAGGATGACGCCGAGCAGGATCGGCACGGCGTAGAGCAGGCGGCGAACGAGGTAGTTAAACATGCTGCCCCCGATTCCAGCGCACGGCGTACGCGAGCCCCGCGGCGAGCAGCGCGCCGAGCGCGATCAGCGGCCAGAGCGGACGCCGGTTCCACTCGGGCCGGATGCGTGCGCGCATCGCGGCATCGACCTGATGATATTTGTTGAAGCCGCCTTCGATCATCGGGTTGTTGTGCGTCCACTTTCCCCACGGCGGCGTGGCGACGTAATACGCTTTCGCAAACTCGAAGATCACCGGGCAGTCTTCGGCGAGCATTTCATTCATGCGCTGGATGAGCGCGAGCCGCTCGGGGCCGTTTTCCATCACCGCCATTTGCTCGTACGCGCGGTCGAAATCGGGGCGGCTGTAGCGGCAGTAGTTCGCGCCCTCGCGCGGGAAATTTTTGCTGTAGAAAAGAAAGAAGTAATTCTCCCCATCGGGATAGTCCGCCATCCAGCCGGTGCCGCTGCCAATTTGAAACGTGCCCTGTTCGAGCCGCTCGATCACGCGGGCAAAGGTGTTTTCGTTCACCTTGATCTTGATCCCGAGCTTTTCAAAAGCGCGCTGCTGATACTCCGCGCGCTGGCGTTCCTCATTGCCGGAGACAGGCTCTTCGAGCGTGAGCGTGAGTTGTTCGCCGGTCTTCGCGTCGCGTCCGTCCGGGTAGCCAGCCTCGGCGAGCAGGCGCTTCGCTTTTTCAAAATCGTAGCCATTCGGATTCACGTAATTCGGATCGTAGCCGAAGAAGCCGCGCGGCAGGAGTTGGTGCGAAACGGGCGAGACGCCGTTGTAAAAAATCTCGGTGTAAGTCGTCGCGTTGTAGGCGCGGGAGAGCGCCTTGCGCAGCTTCACGTTTTTGCCGACCACGGGATCCTCCATGTTGAAGCTCATGAAAAAAGTGCTCGGCGTGCCGTCGAGTTCGAGCGCCATTCCGCGGTCGCGATACTTCGGCGTGAGTTGATTCGCCGAATCCACCACGGCCGCGAAAGCGTCCTTGTTCGCGACGATGCCATCGAGGTAACCCTGCCGTCCGAGCACGAAGCGCGGGATGGTTTCCTGGAGGATCGCGAAGTGGAGTTCGTCGTAGAGCGGGAGCGGCTTCCCAGCGAACTGCTTCAGCCATTCCGCCTTCGCGGGAGGGAAGCCGTCGCTCGGGAAAACGCTGGTGTGATAACCCTCGAACCGCTCGTAGCGAATGCGCTGCTTCGGCACATATTCGCGCATCCGAAACGGGCCGTGGCCGACGGCGGTGAATCGGAATTTTTCCCCATAAAACTCGACCGCCTCGCGCGCGACGGGGCTGCAAGTGTGCAGCGCGAACCAGTAGAGAAGCTGCGGATACGGCCCGGTGAGATGCACGCGAAACGTGTGCGAGTCGATCAACTCGAACCCGGCGATCGGCGTGGCGTCGTCGAACTTGCCGGTCTTCGCCGTGCCCGCCGCGCGGGCCTCTTCCATGCCGATGACGTGCTGCGAGAGCGGCGCGAAAAACGGCGACTCGATCTTCGGATCGCAAATGCGCTGGAAGGAATAAAACACATCGCCCGCGACCACTTCGCGGCCTTTTCCGCCGGGGAAACATGGGTCGTCGTGAAACGGGATGCCGCGTTTTAGCGTGCAGAGATAACTCACTTTCCCGTCGGGGTGGCTCTCGCGCTTCGGAATCTCTTCCAACATCGAGGGGATCAGCTCGAACGGGTCCGTCTTGAGCGGATGATAATCGAGCAGCCGGTCGTACACCGGCTCGAGCGCGCGCTGGCTGGTGACCTCGTAGGCAAACTGCGGATCGAAGGATTTCGGATCGCCGGGCAGGGTGGCATTGCGCACCGCCCACGGCGAGCCGTCGGCGCGGGTTTCGTGATAAGGCGGCGGGTTTGGGTCGTTGTCGCAACCGGCGAGGGAGAGCGCGAGGCCGAGAAGGAAAATCCGAAATCCGAAATCCGAAATCCGAAACAAATTCAAAACATTGGCAATAAGTGGAAACCGCTTGCCGATCGCGCGGCGCAGGCAACGTGACACAGGCTTCCAGCCTGTGCGTAAGCGCATCGCCCGGAACGCCTGCGGCACAGGCTGGAAGCCTGTGTCACGTTGCCTGCCGCTGCGCTCCTTCCGAAATGGCTGCCGGCTTCGCCGCGCGGACAAATCCGTTTCTCCGCTTTCAAACATTTCGGATTTCGAGATTCGGATTTCGGATTTCTCCCTCAGCGTTTCCGCGTCGTCATCGCCTTAATCTGGTCCCGCAATTCCGCCGCCTTCTCGTAAGCCTCCTGCGCAATCGCCCGATCCATCTCGCGCTGCATTTTCTCCAGCTTCGTGAGCGGCTGGTTCGCGCGGATTTCCTCCAGCCATTCCTGCAAAAACGAAAGCTCCGGGCTCTGCTGGATCATCTCGATGTTCTCCGTCTTTTCGTAAAACGCGCGAATCTCCTCCATGCCTTTTTCGATCAGCGCGCAGGCATCGGCGTGCTTTTCGCGCTCGATGGCGATGGCCGCTTTCGCGCGCGTGTTCATCATCCGCACATACGGCGTGAATTGCTCGACCGACCACGCGAGATCCTCATTCGTCGAGTGCGCGGAGACGAAGTGGAACATGTCGAGATTGCGCGCCGTGTCGCGGATCACGCCGAGGAAATCGTTGAGTTGAAAGAGCGAGATGTAGCGGTGGTAATACTGGATGCCCTCCTGCTGCAGCTCGCTCACTTCCTCCGGCGTGAGTTCGTAGTCCTCCTTTTTCTTCGCGGCCCGCGCGGCGCGCGCCGTGTGATATTCCAGCAGCGACTCGCAATCGTACGGCTCCAGTCCATCGGGCCGGCCGGTCATCTCCATCTGGATCAGACCGAGGTCGATGCGCAGTTGGATTTTTTCCTTTTGGTCGGTGCCCAGTATTTTGCGGACTTTGATTTGCCCCGGTTCATGGGGCCAATCCCGCAGCAGATCGTTCAAGTCGAGACTCATCTTGCCGCGAATATCGAAACGCGCGGGGGCTTTGTCAACGCGGGGGACTGCGAGTTGAGGCACATCGGGCAAAAGCCTCGCGTGAAATGCGAAGATCGAAGCGAGGGCGAAAGGCCGCTGCGCGGGGCTAGGCGTCCGGCGTCCAATGCTCCCGATTCACGATAGCCCGCACTTTC
>JAYVRQ010000260.1:0-6234 GCA_043776145.1 Chthoniobacteraceae bacterium | reverse complement strand
TGATGTCGGTGTTCCCAAAATCTTCGACAATAAAATCCGGCAGCATGGTAACCCGGCTGACAGGTCCCCCAAAAAGGATGTCGCCAACCCTGATCACCTTGTCGGCCACGGGATCGGGTCCGGTGAAGATTCCGCTGCCTCCGCCGTCGAGGTTTGCGAAAAACACGACCTTTCCCGAGTTATTGATCGAGGAAAACTTCCCAAATCCCGAGAACGGTCCGCTGGTATCCGCAACGAGCCGCAGGCCGAAGCCATCCCGCACATACACCGCGTCGCCGCTATTCGGGATGAAGGTCACGCTGCCTGCATCGTTGATGGCGGAGACTCCAATCGCCTGGCCGGAGAAAAGGCCAAGAGTTACAACCGTGGGCGGGCCGCCGCTGCCCGTGAAGAAACCGCCCTGCCCGTTTTCCAAACCTCCGAGGAAGGCCACCGTACCTGTCGCATTCATCGAGAGATGCCCACCCACACTATTGAAAATGGGACCGCTCTCCGCGGCAATCGTCGTCGTGGAGCCCCCGGAGCGGGTGAGGATGCTGGCGCTTCCCGCAGCGTCGTACACTTGGAAACCCACCGTGCCCGCGTCGTTGATAACGGGATTATTAAAGCCGTTGGAAAAACCCGGTTCGGTGCTCAACGCGATCGCCGTGACCGGCCCCCCGCTACCCGTGAACACGCCTTCACCCGAGGCGAGATTCCCCCTGAATGCCACCGTCCCGGCGGAATTGATGGAGGCACCGCCGACACCCCGACTGAATATCGGGCCGATTCCCAAGGCGATGGTGGTAATCGGTCCGCCATTTCCGCTGAAGACACCGTTGTTGCCATCATCCAGAAAGCTGCTGAAGGCGACCGTCCCCGAGTTATTGAGCGAAACCTGACCGCGGCCCAAACCGAATGCCGCTTGTGTCGTCGTAGCGAAGATGCCATCGGTGTCGGCGATGTTTGTGAACGTATAGGCCGCGAGCGCACATTCCGTATGCAAGGCGGTGACAACGATGAACCCGATGGACAAAGCGATCGGATGGCAAATCGGAGAGAACTTCCGAAGCGAAGCCAGTGCGGCGAGAGGATGAAGATTCATGGCGAAGTGAGATGAGAATGTTTTCATGTCGAAAGCGAACACCCCGAATGGTGCGCGCGCAAACGACTCGCGGCCCTGAAAAAGATTGTGCCTGCAAATGAATGCAGGCTTGTGCTTCGGCGAAAAATCCGAGCGCCTAATACCGACGAACCGACCACAGCCGTTTTGGCAGGAAGATGTCACCGACGATTTGGGGAACCGCGTGTCATGAGACACGAGAAAAGAGTTTTCGCAATGTCTGTCAACAGGAGATTTTGCGCTGCACGAAAACATCCACGATCTGCCGCGCGGCACGCTTTATCCTGAAAGGCTCTGCGGTGTAGCGCAGACGGCAGTTGAAGTTACCGCTGAAGACGCGGAGGACGCGGAAAACGCGGAACGCTGGCGGTTTGGTTTGGAGAAAGGTTCTCATTCCTTTTCACCTCCTGGGTGAGCCTGGGCTCGTGGAGGTCCGCGATTTGAAAATCTTCTTCCTCCGCGTTTTCCGCGTCCTCTGCGGCAATCCAGAGCGGTTTCGAAAAATCCTGTGGCCGGTGGATGGCCGCAAAAGAACGCAAAAGAACGCAAAATATCTTTGTGATCTCTGCGTTCCTTCGCGGCTGCAGGTTTTCTAAATTTGCTCTAATCGCCGTTTTTAGGTTGATACTTCCGCACCACGGGCCAATCGAAGATGGCAACGACTTGAGCAACGCGCCCTGCGGCCAAAACAATGCGGGCGCACGGTCGCGCAATTGAGACTTTGGCGCGGTCAATTGAGACTGCGCATGGATCAGCGGGCGCCGGGGTTTGAGCAAACGGTGCGACGGTTCGATCAATGACCGCTGCGGTGCAATCGGCGCGGGCGCGGGCTCAATCAGCGGCGACTGGCGTGCAATCAGCGGCGGCTGGTGTTCCAGCAATGGCGGCTGCGGGGGAATCAGATGGCAGATTTCAGAGTGAAACAGCCAGCGGGTAGTGGCCGCGCAAAGTGACACAGGCTTTCCAGCCTGTGCCGGACGCGGGCGCGGCCTGGAAAGGCCGCGTCACATTTTCCAACCGCAAACCACAAACCATGAACGCCGGTGGCATGTCGGTTGCTAAGCCTACGGGGACAACACTGATACACCCGTGAATAATACCATCACCAATAAATTGAACAGCTTTACCGCAACCCTGAACGTAGCCGACGCGGAGGAATTCGCGCCGGTCTGGACGGGGAATTCGCCGGAGTATTTCGGCGAGGGGATCGCGGAAGTGCGGGCGATGCTGAAGGCGACGGCCAGCAAGGGGGCGAGCCAGAGTGCGCCGATCACCGGGGATGCGGAGGCGCTGAAAAATTTGCGCACGGATTTTGAAAAATGGCTGCACATCCTGGCGCGAGCGACTTTCCAGGCGCTGACCCGGCTCGGGCGCACGGAGGATGCGGCGAAAGTGGATGTGGCGCCGACCGATCTCACCCGCGCGCGGGCGCTGGTGCTGGCGGGGATCGGCGAGACGGTGCTCGATCTGGCGGAACCGCTCTCGGCCGCACCCGCCGGCGGGGGCGATCCGCAGGGGAAAAAATCCGGCGTGACGGCGGCGCTCGTGGCGAAGGTGGACGAGCTTTGGGATCGCTTTGGGATGGCGGTGGGCGCACCGGCCGGAGCCCGCGCGAAGCGGAAGGCGCTGACCGGGCAACTGCCCCAGGATGTGCGCGCGATCGAGACAAAGTTCGCGGGGCTCGACGATCTGGTGATTCAATTTGACGGGACGACGGAGGGGAGCGCGTTGGTGGATGCGTGGTTCAACGCGAGGAAAGTCGTGGACCTCGGACGCCGCGCGGCGAAGCCGGCTCCAGCGCCGACACCGATGCCGAAGTAGGTGTATTCCGGGTAGCACGCTCGTCCCGAGCGTTGGCGAAGGCGTCCCGCCTTCGCGAACTTCCCTGCGCGTTCGCAACACGAAGCGCGTTCATCTTTCCTGCGATCCACGTCCAAGAAAGTTCGTTTTGGCGGGACGCCAAAACCAACGCTCGGGACGAGCATGCTACCCGGAACACCCTGCCGCACGCCTATAACGTGCCGAGGAATTTCCTGAAAAATTCCACCCCACGCTCCAAGTCCTCCACCGCGATCCATTCATCCTTCGTGTGCGCCTGCGCGATCGAGCCGGGGCCGAGCGCGACGGCGGGCATTCCGCGCTCGGCGAAAAAGCAGGCGTCGCAAAACCACGGCGCGCCGACGGGCTTCGCGCCGCATTCGCCGAGCTTGGCGATGAGCGGGTGCGCGGGATCGGTGAGCAGCGGCGGCGCGGGGTCGGCCTGCACTTCGAGATCGGGGCAGACGCGGCGCAGTCGCTCGCGGAATTCGTCGATGATCGCCGGGCGGTAGTGCGCGGGCACGAAGCGCATATCGACGGACACCTCGCAGCGGTCGGGAATGATGTTCGTCTTCGACCCGCCGCGAATCGTCCCGATGCTCAGCGTGGATTCGCCGAGCACGGGATCGCGCTGCGCGGCAAACTCGGCGGCGAATTCCGCGCGCACGACCGCAAGCACATCGAGCATTTTCGCGATGGCATTCTCGCCAAGATCGGGCCGCGCCGCATGAGCCGCGATGCCGCGCGTGGTGAGGTAGAGAAACGCGGAACCTTTGTGCGTGTGGACGACATCAAGCCCGGTCGGCTCGGCGACGATCACGAAATCGAACCGCTCCTCGCGGGCCAGCGCGCGGGAGCCGTGCTGGCTCGTCTCCTCGCTCATCAATCCCGCGAACCAAATCTCGTGGCCGAGCGCGGGCAGACGCTCGCGCATTTCGCGCAGCGCCCACAGCATCGCGGCCATCGGCCCCTTCGTATCGCTCGCTCCCCTGCCCCAGATTTTCCCATCGCGCAGTTCGGCGGCGAATGGGTTGATCGTCATGCCCTCGACGCTCACCGTGTCCGTGTGCGGCGCGAGCAGCAGGCGCGGTTTCCCCGCGCGATCCCCCGGCCAGTGCGCGACCACATTCGGACGCCCCGGCAGCACCTCGCGCAATTCAACGCGCGCGCCAAGCCCGCGCAAAAAATCCGCGAGCCATTCCGCGATCCGCTTTTCCCCAATGCCATCCGTGCCGGGATCGCCATGCGGATTCACGCTCGGGATGCGGACGAGCGCCTGGGCGAGTTCGGTGACGGAACGCGGCGGATTCATGTGCGCGGGAGGCTTCCCGGTTTTCAGGCGCAAGACGAGTCCGCATTTTTTCATGGGCGCGGGATGGCGTGTTTCCGGGGAGCGCGCGCGTCTCGCGTGCTGGTTGAGGCGTCCCGCCTCAACGAACTTCCCTGCCGCGGCGCTGCAAATTAGGTGAACAAAACCCGAGACGCTGCGTTCTGAAAGTCCGCGAAGGCGGGACGCCTTCGCCAGCACGCGAGACGCGCGCGCTCCCCGGAAATCGCTGCCGCGCGCGCTTCAATCAGCGCGGCTGCGGAAACACGCGCTTGTGCAGCTCGTAAATGCGCTGGAGTTCGGCGATGGGCTCGGCGTGATCGTCCACGCGCAGGTCGCGGTAGCGGTCGTTGAGGCCCGCGTAGCCCCAGCCTTCGCGCACCACGAGCAGCGCGGCGCTTTGCATTCCGCGCTTGTCGCCGCCCGCCGCCTGCCCGGCTGCGAGCGCGTCGATGAGACGTTGCGCGAGTTCCTTTCCACTCGCGGCGGATTTTTCAAAACTCTCCGCCATCGCGTTCACCACAGCTTCCCCAGCGAGAATGTTTCCCTGCGCGGCGAAGTTCGCGCCGGTGCGTCCACCGGCCCACGCATTGCATTCGCCGCCGGTGAAGGTCGCGGCTTTTCCCGCGGCGTTCACGATGCCGAGTTGCCGCACATTTTTCTCCCGATCAGCCTCCGTGAGTTGCTTCACGACTTCCGCCGGCGCGACCCCATTCGCGAGCAGCTTCAGCCCGTCCGGCCCGTAAGTCGTATTCGCGAGCGATTGCGTGGCCACGGCACCGACGCCCGCCTTTGCCCAAGGCACGACTGCTCCCACGGCAAGAAAGCGCGACTGCACAGCCACACCGAGTTCCCCCGTTTGCGGATCGCACGCGACGATGGAGAAAGTCGCGACGCGCGGCGGCTCGGCGTGCGCGATGGATGCAAAACAAAACGCGAAAACGAAAAGCAGCGGAAAGAATCTCATGTCGCGACCGTAGCGGGATTCAGCCTGCGGGGAAATGCTCCCGCGCTTCCCATCACCTGCTACAAACATCGCCCGCCCCATGAAGCGCCTCCTGCTCTCCCTCCTCGCCGCCTCCACCGCCATCGCCGCCGATGGAAACCGCCTCGCGTATCTCGACGACTCCTCGCCGTTCTGGCCGGGCGCGCAATCAGCGAAATTCATCACGCCGCAGTGGATCGGCGAAGCTGGCGTGGATGCCGTGGTGATTCTAGCGATCGACGACATGCGCGAGCCGGAAAAATACGAGGCGTTCCTGCGCCCGATTCTCGACCGGCTCAAACGCATCGCGGGCCGCGCGCCCGTCAGCATTATGACGAACACCGTCGCGCCGAACGATCCGCAGCTCGCGTGGCTCGGCGAGGGGCTTTCGTTCGAGGTCCACACGCTCACGCATCCGTGCCCGTGTTTGGGAAAAGAAACGTTCGACGAAGCGGCGCGCACGTATCACGACGGCGTCGATTTGCTCGCGAGCATTCCGGGCAACAAGCCGGTCGCCTTCCGAATGCCGTGCTGCGATTCGATGAACTCCGCGAGCCCGCGCTTCTTCGCGGAAATCTTCAATCACACGAGCCCGCATGGACGCTGGCTCGCGGCGGACTCGTCGGTCTTCATGCGCTTCAGCGACGCGCGATTCGCGAAGTATTTCCCAGCCGAGCTGCGCCCGCCGGTGAAGGTTTCGCTCGCCGATTACGCTGGCTTCATCGAGGACTACCCGTTCCCATATGTTTTCGGAAAACTCGCGTGGGAATTCCCGTGCATCACGCCGAGCGACTGGCAGGCGGCCAACGCGCTCGGCCCGAAAACGGACGCGATGCTCGACGATTGGAAGGCCGCGCTCGATGCCGTGGTCCGCGCGCGCGGCGTGTTCACGAGCGTCTTCCATCCGCACGGCTGGAGCAGCGCGGAGCAGTGGGTCGAGTTCATCGACTACGCACAGCGCACGTACGGCGCGCGGGTGAAATTTCTCACGTTCCGCGAAGC
>JAYVRQ010000259.1:0-23932 GCA_043776145.1 Chthoniobacteraceae bacterium | reverse complement strand
TCTGATCGAGCTGCTCCAGCGTGAGCACGTAGTGATCGTGATCCTTTTCCGTCCGGTAGAACGCGCAGAACTTGCAGTACACGTTGCAGACATTCGTGTAGTTGATGTTCCGATCCACGATGTAGGTCACCACGCGCTCCTCCGTGCCCACTTTGCGCGCCGCCATGTTTCTCCGCAGGTGTGCAAGTTCGCCCAGTTCACTCAGCGGAAGCCGGTAAAGTTCCAGCGCGTCCTCGCGCGTGATGCGTTCGCCCGCGAGAACCTTGTCGGCCACGGATTCAGCGAGAGCAGCAGTATTCATTGGCGTGAAAGTAACCCTCATCGCGCCGCGGAGTCCAGCGACCAAGGAGCGGCGACATTCCTGTCGCCGACCCACGCCGCGCCGGAGGCGCACACTTCAAGGAAAGGCGGCGGACGACTGCTCCTCCGCACTCTGCGGTCATCGGAAAAAATTTGCGCCTGCGGCGGTGCCGCAGGTCGGCGACAGGAATGTCGCCGCTCCTTGTGTGCGTCGCGTTCACGCGTTTCGCGACTTCTAAGATGAGGATTCCGCGCGCCCCGTGCGCCGAATCGCCTCCGCAAGCCACTCGCACTCGGCCTGCCACGGGCTCCTCTCGCACATTTCACGGACAGTCATCGGCATGCGCGCCGACCAGTTTTTTTCGCTCTCGATGCCGGGGACATTAAAGCGATCCTCGAGCGCAAAAAGATCCGTGAGCATGAATGCCGCATGGCGTGCGTTGCTCGCGAGCAGCGCCTTGATGAGCGCATGGCGGATCGTGTCATCGTACGCTGGCCAGTGATCCTCCTGCACCGGCAGGCCCGCAAAATCCGCGAGCAGCCGCAGCTCCTTGTTGCCAAGCCAGCGATCGGGCGCTTCGGGCGTATTCGCGTCGTGCCGGCGATGTTCCCAGTGCGTCTTCATCGGCTCGTGATCGTGCGTGGCGTACGTCGTGAAGGCACAGTTATCGTAGTCGCGGCCGAGGATCACATCGCCGTGCGGATCGGATTCCCACTGCGATATTTTGAAGCCCGGCACATCGAGACTCAGCAAGTGAGGGCGCACGTAATCCGGCACCGTGCCGAGGTCTTCCGCAACCACTTCGTACGGCGCGGCGGCGGTCACGATCATGCGCAGATATTTGTCCCCAGCGTGGAGATTCGCGGCCCGATGCTCCGAGGTGTCATCATCATTTTCCTGGAAATGAGGGAGCCTGCCGCCGGTGCGCGCGCACGCCTCGTCGTGGGAGAGATTGAGGAATTCCGCATTCAGTTTCGGTCGCCACGGGAAGCTGTAGATACGGTAAAATCCGAGCGTGTGATCGATCCGGAAAATCTCGAACACCTCAGTGAGCTTGCCCACGCGCTGCCGCCACCACGCGAAGCCATCGGCTTGCATCACATCCCAGCGATAGAGCGGGATGCCCCAGTTCTGCCCCCAGCGCTGCACGAAGATGTCGTCCTTGAAATACGTCTCCGGCGGAGCGCCGCCGCACCATTCGAGATTGAACTGCCCCGGCTGGAAAAACACATCCGCGCTGCACCACGAGATTCCGAATGGAATATCGCCCATGAGCTTCACCCCGCGCGCGACCGCGTGCGCCCGCACTGCACGCCATTGGCTGAAGCACAGCCACTGCACGTACGCGTGAAAACGCAGTCGTGCGTCCATCTTCTTCGCATTTTGTCTGAGCTGTTTTGCAAGCCAGGCGCGCGCTTTTGCGGCGGTGTTCAGCGTTTCCGGCCAGCTCGTCCAGTCCTCGTGGCCATTCTCCTCCATGAGCACGCGGAAGAGGCAGAAATCCCCCAACCACGCGGACTCCTCCGCGCGGAATTTCGCAAACTCCTTCCCGCGTTTCGTCGTCGCGAGCAGCCGTCCGAACGCGTGACGCAGCAGGGCACCCTTCAGTTCACGCACGCCCTCGTATCGCACAGCGCCCAGGCGGAGCTGCTCGACTTCATATTTCGCACAGGTCTCGCGGAAAAACTCCGCGTCCATCTCCGGCACCGAGTCCGGCTCCAGATCGAGCGTGAGGTAATCGAGCGCGACGGAGCTGATCGCATTGTAAGGGCTGCTGTCGCTGCCCGTCGCATTGATCGGGAGGAACTGCAAAAAGCCGAGCCCGGTATCCGCCGCCCAGTCAATCAGCTCACGCACCCCGCTCGTGTCTCCGATGCCGAGGTCTCCCTCGGTGCGGATTGCAAAAGTCGGAATGAGCACGCCTGCACGTCGAGGTCGTATTGTCGCCATGCGGGAGCGTTAAATCCGCAATGCCCCGCGTGGCAAGCGTGCAGGCGCAATCATGTGATTCCGATAGGCACATCGCAACTCAGCCGGTCGAGCCACGCGAGCGCGCTGTCTTTACGCCGCCATCTGCTCGACGCCGGAGACGCCCACGATGTGCAGGACATTGAGCATGATGGCTTCGTCTCCTTCGGGAAGTGCCACCAGCACCGTGTGCTTTACGATGGCTGCATTCTCCGGGTGATCGACGAGGAAGACATCACCACTGCTGCACCGAATCTGGAACGGCTTAAAAGGCGTTTGATGAAGATACATTCGAATCTGCTGAAGCATGGCCGCACGATACTTCTCGATGAGGTGAAGGCAAATGCCCGCTCACTTCGTCTGCCTCGCCTTCCACGCGTCGTGGGCTTTCCAGAATTCGGCGACGGGGCGGGGGCCGGTGTGGGCTTCGCCGGGGTAGGCGTCGGCTTTAGAGTCCGGCAAAGTGCTCTGCAAGGTCGCGCTCTCGCGCAGCGGCAGCAGCTCGGCGGGCAGCACGTCGCAACTCAGTCGCCCGAGCGTGAGCACCGGGGGGCATCGGTGAGCGCCGTGCAGACGTGCGTGGGCTTGCATCAAAAAACGGATCGCCTAGCTTCCGCCCATGCACGCCGACACACTCAAGGATGTCCTTCACGCACAGCCCTTCCAGCCTTTCACGATTCACACTGTCATTGGTGAAACCTACCTCGTCGATCATCCGGATTTCGCCTCCCTGTCGCGTGGTGGCCGCACCATCTCCATCAATCCCCCCGGCGGTGAGGGCGAGCGCATCCGCATCCTCGATACCGCGTTGATAGAGCGATTGGAGAAAACGGACGTGCATCAGCACAACTGAAAAGCACACCGCCCGATCACTTTGTCTGCTTCGCCTTCCACGCGTCGTAGGCTTGCCAGAATTCGGCGACGGGGCGGGGGCCGGTGTGGGCTTCGCCGGGGTAGGCGTCGGCATCAATGTTCTGCAAAATCTTGCTCGCGCGCAGCGGCAGCAGCGCCTCGGGCAGCACGGCGAGGTCCAGCCGTTCGAGCTTCGCGAGCGTGAGGATGGGCGGTCACGCGCCCTTCGGCACGTCCACGCCCAGGCGCCGGCAGATGCTTCGGGGGAGATGACGCTTGATCTCCGTGTGCCGGGGCAACGCCTCGCGAGCACCGCTCACGGGGTTTGTGTAGATCGAATGGCGGCTCCTTCGCGAAGTAACTGGCAGCCATTGCCTTCGAGATGCCGGATCAGTTCCCGGCGCTTCACGCCACAGCGAGGCTGGCCCGTTCAGCGCGTGGATCATCGCGCAGGGCTTCCTCCTCGTTCACTTCGAGGATGAGCTTCACCGCCTCGGCCAGATTCTTCATGCAGTCCTCCCGCGACTCGCCCTGCCCGTTTGCACCGGGCACTTCGAGGCATGTGGCCCAGAAGCCTCCTTCATCGGGTTTCCCTGCATGGATGATGGCAGTCAGCGTGCGCAGGGTGGGATGGTAGCGTGGGGCTGCGGGCAGGCAAGGCCAGCGCTCACTTTTTCTGCGCGGTTTGGTGGGCGTCGTAGCGCGGGCAATCCTGCCCGCGAAAATTGCCCGCGGACAGGATTGTCCGCATCACTTCTTCTCCGCCGCCTGCTGCGCGTCGTATTCCTTCCAGAATTCGGCGGCGGTTTGGGCGGGGCGACCGCCATTGCTTTGGTCGCCGCGCGTGGAGATGTATTTCAAACGGGGGAGGCTTCGGAGCCGTTCCACGTTCTTCGCTTCCTTCGGAAGGACGATTTCTTCGAGCGCGGGGAATTCCGCGAGCAGGCTCACGTCGGCCCCGGTGGATTCCATCATCCGGATAACCCGCAGCGGCTGGCCGCGAAGCACGGCGAGGCCGGTGAACTTTCGAGGGCACCAAAGTTCCGTGAGTTGGAGTTTCGCCAGCGGCGTGAGGTCGAAGACGGTGTCTTGCAGGGGCGCTTGCTGAGTGCCGAGAAGGAGACTTTTCAACGTCGAGACGTTTGCCAGCGGGGTGAGGTCGGTGATCCTCGCGTCACTGATGTTCAAGCGGTTCAGCGGAGCGCCGACCAGCGGCGAAAGATCGGTGACACTTGAGCTGGTAAGGAGCACCTCCGTGAGTGGGGCACCGCGAAGCGGGGAAAGGTCAGTGACGTTAGTTCTGTATAGGTCGATGGATTCGAGCGGCATTCCGGCGAGCGGGCGCAGATCGGACACCTGAGTTGAGGCGAGTTTCAGTCGGCGCAATTTCATGCCTTTGAGCGGGGAAAAGTCGGTGACCGGGCACCTGCGGAAATCAAGAATCTCCAGGGGCATGCCGTGCAGCGGCGAGAGATCGGTCACCTTCGTGCCTTGGAGGTTCAATTCTTTCAGCGGAAGCCCGGCAATGGGGCGGAGGTCGGTGATGTCCGTGCCAGCAAGTGACAGCACGGAAATCCGCTGGCCCTGGAGGACGGAAAGATCGCCCAGCGCGAAGCTGTCGAGCTGCACACTGAAAGTGCCGTCGGGCAGGACGGAAACGCGCTGGTTAATCCATCCCGCCTGTTTGTGATACTCGCGCAGGCGCGCGATGAGCGCAGCCTTGGCGAGGTTGACATCCGGCTGGATGAGCGCGGCGAGCGGGGCGGCTTCGACGGTGCGCTTCTGCGCGCGCAAGGCGGCCAGAAGCTGGTGCTGCTGCGCCCGGCCCAGGGCCGCGCCGCCGCTCTCCGCGAGCAGCTTTTCGCAGAGGGCGACGTTGGCCTTCGCCGCCGCATCCGCCGGGCGCAGGGCGAGGACGCGGCGATACTCGTCCGCGGCCGGCGCGAGTTGCTGGCCGGATTCCAGGAGGTGGGCGCGGAAGAGGTGGTAGTCGGCATTGGCGTCCACGAGATCAATGGCGTAGCCGATTTTCTCCATCGCCCCCTCGATGTTCCCCTCGTCGAGCAGGGCCTTCGCCTGCGCGGCAAAGGTGGGTGCGGTCTTCGCGAGATCGGCGAGCGCGCCCTTCGCGCGGTTGCGCTCGTCCACCGCCGTCTTGCGCTCGCGGGTGACATTGGCCACGAACCAGACGGCCAGCCCCATGATGAGCAGCCACGCGATGAGGCCGGTGGTGAAGATGCCTTTGTGGCGCCGCACGAGCAGGGTGAATTGCTTCCATGCGCCCGCCTTCTCCGCGCCCGTGGCGAAGCCGCCCTGATACGCGGCGATGTCGGCCTGGAGATCGGCCACGGTGGCGTAGCGCGCGGCGCGGTCGAGCGCCATGGCCTGGCGGACGACGGCGGCGAGGGAGTCCGGGATGTCTCGGGTAGCGCGGGCGTCCCGCCTGCCGGGTTTCGCGTCCCGCGAAACCCTTCGGTCGTCGGGAGGCGTCCTTTGCGAATGGGGCGTCTCCGGGACGTCCGGTGGTTCAGGCGGGACGCCCGCGCTACCCGAAGCCCTGCTTTTTCCCCGCACGACCAGCGGCTCGATCTCGCCGCGGCCGACTTTGCCGACGACTTCCCGCGCATCCGTGCCGGTGACGGGCACGCGCAACGAGAGCACCTGGTAGAGGATCGCGCCGAGCGAGTAGATGTCGCTGCGCGCATCCAGCGTCTCGACTTCCCCGCGCGCCTGCTCGGGGCTCATGAACTGCGGCGTGCCCATGATGGTGCCGGCGAGAGTCGCTTCGCTCAGTGCGGAATTCGGAGTGCGAAGTGCGGAGTGCTCCGCGCCGTCCTTCCCGCTGGCACTCAGCGCGGTGCGGATGGTGTGGATGTCGTCGGCTCGCGCGGCGGCGTCTTCATTCCGCACTCCGCACTCCGCATTCCGCACTCGCTTCGCCAATCCCCAATCCATCACCAGCACTTCGCCGTAGTCGCCGAGCATGAGGTTCTCCGGCTTCAGGTCGCGGTGGATCACGCCCTTGCTGTGCGCAAAGGCGAGCGCGTCGCACACCTTCTGGAAAATGGTGAGCAGCGCGGGCAGCGGATACTTCCTGAGCGTCGCCTCGGTGCCCGCGGCCATGAGTTCGAGCACCTTCTTGAGCGTGATGCCCTTCACGAATTTCATCGTGTAGTACGGCTGCCCGTTCCCATCCACACTCAGCTCGTACACCGGGACGATGCTCGGGTGCTCGAGCTGGCCGGTGATCTTCGCCTCGTTCAGGAAACGCGCGAGGCCATCGGCATCGTTCGCGTCGAGCATCACTTTCATGGCTACCGTGCGTTCGATGGTGGCGTCCTTCGCACTGAGGATCGCGCCCATGCCGCCCTGCGCGACGACCTTGCCGATGTCGTATTTCTTCTCCCGCAGAAACTCCTCCGGCAGCGCGCGCTTCACCATCGCCGCGCTCGGTGCAAGGGACAGGTCTGAGACTTCCATCTTCAACCGCCGCAGCTCGATGGTGGCGGTGCCGACTTGGATCTTCTGGTTCGGCCAAAGCCGCGTGCGCTCGTCCTTCGCGATGGGCTGTCCATTCACCTGCGTGCCGTTCGACGAGCCGAGATCCTCGATGAGCGCGTGGTCGTAATTCAGGATGAGCTTCGCGTGCTGCCGTGAGACGAGGTCGGCATCCACGCGGATGGGGCAGTCGGGATTCCGCCCGATCACATAATCGCCCGGCGTGAGGACGAAGCGCCCGGCCTCCGTGCCTGCGACGGTGATGATGACTTCGGTCTGCGGGGCAAACATGGTGCCGGACGATTAGCGCCCGAGAGTGCGGATGGCGAGGTCAGAGACGTGCGAACGACAGATGAGAAATCCCGACGTGCCGCCTTTCCCTGGCACGGATGCAAAAACAGATTTTGCTTCCGCGGCATTCTCGCTACCGTCTCCGCCCCATGGAAGTACTCCCGATTGAAATTTTTGGCGTCGCCGTTGACGTGCCGTTCGCAGCGCCGCTCGGCTATCACAGTGCAAAGCTCGATGAATTTGCCGCGAAGCTCTGCGACACGCAGAAGGGCCTCTCGCTGCGACCGGACCAGATCCATCTGCGGAAAGTGGACGACCTTTTCGACTACGAACTGAAGTCCACTTTCTTCGGCGACAACGGCACACTGAACCGCACAGCCGATCGCGTGAAGCTCGGCGTGCGCAATGCCCGCACGGCTGGCGACTGGACGATCATCCACCAGATGCTCACGCGGTTTTATAACTTCATGGACTTCGACAAGAAGACCGTGTCGCATCTTTCCACGCATGTGCATGCGAAGTTTGACACGCCCGAGGAGCGCGACAAATGGCTCGATCAGTTCTCGCACAATGCACTCGTCCACCGTCCGTGCGCGCTCGGCTACGTGAAGATTCCCGACTGGGAAAAGGACATCCGCGTGCTAATCGAACTCTCGAACGCCGCGCCGAACTGCATCTTTGTCTCATGGGACACGCAGTTCACGAATGATCAGGAGTGGGACACATTCCTCGGCTCGCTGATCCATGTGATGGAAAATTCGGCGAACTTTTTCGAGCTCGCATTCGATCCCTTCAAAGAACGCGTGTGAGCGCGCGGAGGAGATCCACGAAATACACGGAAGGCACGAAAATGTCCCCGCTCCTTTCGTGTCGTTTCGTGCATTTAGTGGACATCATTTCTGATCCGGAGGGTGAGTGAAATGATGCGGCTCGATGCGCTGCTTTCGCGCTTCGGATACTGTTCGCGCAGCGAGGCGCGCGCGTGGGTGAAGGCTGGCCGCGTGCTCGTCGGCGGCGCGGTTGCGAAGTCGCCTTCGGACAAAGCTGCGCCCCTGAATGTAGTCGTGGATGGAGCGCAAGTGGAGCATCCGCACGGCATCCTCGCATTGCTGCACAAACCCGCGGGCTATGTCTGCTCGCACGATTCCGACGAAGGGCCGACCATTTACGATCTGCTGCCGCCGCGCTGGCTCGCGCGCAATCCGCAGGTGACGAGCATCGGCCGGCTCGACAAGGATGTGACCGGCGTGCTGCTCGTGACGGACGACGGCGAACTCGTGCACCGCTGGACTTCGCCAAAGCACAAGGTGGCGAAAATCTACGAGGTGACGGTCGCGGAAGATCTGCGGTCAGAGATCATCGAAATTTTTGCCAGCGGCACGCTGATGCTTGAGGATGAGGACAAGCCCTGTCTTCCCGCGCGCGTCGAGTTGCTCGGCCCGCGCGAGGCGAGGCTGGAGATCATCGAGTGGCGCTACCACCAGGTGAAGCGGATGTTCGCGAGCCAGGGCTGCCCGGTCACGAAGCTGCACCGCAGCCGCTTCGGAGATTTTACCGCGGACGATCTTGCGTCGGGCGAATGGCGGATCATTTTGCCGCAGGCGGCGGCACCGGCGCAGCCGGTTTAGCGGCTTCGGGCGGCGGCTGGGGATTCGGCGTGGCGGGCTTTGGAGCGGGCTTCGGGGGCCTTGGCTTCCTCGGCTTGGGAGTTGCAGCGGGCTTTGTCGCTGGCACCGCCGTGGCTGGCGGTGGCGTAAATTTTTTCCCAATGTCTTTGCCGACCGACGGCGGAGGCGTCCGCGCAGCAGCAGTAGAAACGGGCCTGAGCCCGGCTTCGTCGCCGGGAAACTTCGTCGCGGTATTCCGAAAAAACAGGAGCCACACGCTGCCTCCGAGGAGCGTCGTGACAAGGCCGCACATGGTCAGAAAAAGCACGGTGTGCGATTTTTTTCCCGGAGCAGGAGCGGGCGTTGACTCAGGCGGCGCGGCGGTGTCGGGAGTGGAAATGCCGCTGGAGGCTGGCGGCGGCTTCCGAATCGCGGAGATCGGCTTTGCGGCTTCCGGCGGAGCCTTCACGATGCCCGAGGCAATCGGCAGCATCGGGCGCGGCAATGCCGGACGCGCGCGGAACGATTCAGGCGGCACGGGCGCGGCTGGCGGATTCAGCGCGGCGAGGGACGCGAGCGCATCCACTGCGGATTCCGGGCGTTTTTCCGGCGCGAGTGCAAGCAGGCTGCAGAGCCATTGCACGAATTTCGCAGGCAGATCCGGCCGCAGATCTGCGAGCACAGCGGGGTTCACCATCTGCCAGCCGGCTTCCGCCTCCGTGCGCGTCTTCGCAGAGATGAGCGCCTTCTCGGTGCACAGAAAAAAGAGCGTTGCGCCCGCGGAAAAAAGATCCGCGCGATGCGATGCCGGGGCACCTCCCAGCCGTTCGGGCGCGAGGTAGG
This sequence comes from Chthoniobacteraceae bacterium, assembly GCA_043776145.1. Lineage (GTDB taxonomy): Bacteria > Verrucomicrobiota > Verrucomicrobiia > Chthoniobacterales > Chthoniobacteraceae > JANLQB01. The sequence goes on along the minus strand of JAYVRQ010000259.1, from coordinate 14,572 downwards.
GCAGCGTGTCGTCGGCTACCACAGGTCGGTAGGATGTGAGCGCCCAGTCGAGCACGACCGTGAAAGGCCGTGCATCCGCGAGGTCCATGAAGATGAGGTTCGACGGCTTCAGATCGCCGTGCGGGCATTTTTGCCTCTCGCCGGAACGCAGCGCGCTGATGAATTGCGCAGCGACATCAATCATCTGCGCGGCCTCCAGCTTCCGTTTTGAAGGCAGCTCCGCACCGTTCGTCCCCTGTGCGAATTCATAGACGAGCACGGGGCCGTCGTCTTCATCCACGATCACGTCGAGGAGCTGGCAGACATGCGCGCCGGTGATCAATTTCAGCCGGGGCGCATCGGCAAGCAGCGGCTCCAGATGGAATCGGTGATCCACATTTTCATCCTGCACGAGCAGCTTCAGCACGACCTGCCGATGGGTGACCTTGTCCACGGCACGATAGACGAGCGCGCCGTTGCCGACGGCGAGCCGCGTGAGTATGTCGTAGTTCCGGGTGATGAGTCCCATGGGCGGGATGATGGCTCAGGAGTAGCGCAGAATGGGGCGTGTGTGGAAGAGCGCTCAGTATTTATTGATGAGCATGCGCACGGCCTCGTCGCAAGCCTCGGAGGCATCGGTGCAATCCGCATTGCACGTCGCGACGAAGCAGGTGTTCTCCTGCGGGCCGAGCCACATCACGGCGTAAAACATCGTATTGTCGCCGCTGTGCATGAGCGCGGTGCCGCCGGCCCAGCGGCGCTTCGTCACCGCCCAGCCCATCGCGTATTCCTGGCCATCCGGTGGGGTGTGAAGTTTCTGGAAGGACTCCGGCTTCAGCAGCGTGCCCTCGCCGCGATCACCGGCCACATGCCATTGCGCATAGCGCGCGAAATCCGAAATGCTCATGTGTACAGTCGCCGCAGGGGCGAGGGCTGGCGGGTAGTCTGCATCCGGCCCTGGCGGGACGGGCTTGAAGGGCGGCTCGTAGCCGTGGTGCCCCCAGGGCTGATCCAGTTTGTTGCGGGTGGCCGGTGCCCCGAAGCCCGCACTTTTCAGCCCGAGCGGTTTGAAGAGCCGACGCTGGATCAGCTCCTCCCAAGGCTCGCCGGCCGCGCGCTCCAGCATCGCGCCTGCGATCGCATAGCCGCAGTCGCTGTAGATCCAGTGCGTGCCCGGCGGTTTCGCAGGCGAGCCGTGCAGCAGGCCGACGACAAACTCCCATCGCTGCAAAATAGGCTCGCCTTCCTGCTTCAGCGCCTCGGCGTACAGATCCTTCGGCGGCTCGTGCGGTGCGCCGCCGCGATGCACGAGCAGTTGCTCCAGCGTCACATCGCGCCAGGCGTGATCCATCTCCTCGGCCTCATCGGGAAAAATCTCGCCGAGCGTGGTCTTCCAGTGGATCAGGCCGTCCTCGACGAGCATCGCGGCAAGGCTCGCCGTCATGCTCTTTGTGCAGGAGGCGAGGTTCCACTTGTCGTCGATCTTCGCAGGCACAACACGCGCCGCGCTGCGCATCCCCGTCACACCGAGCGCAACGATTTTTCCCTCGTCCATCACGGCGGCTGCGAGAGCCGGGACATCGTGCTCGTCGCGGATTTTTTCCAGCAACGCGCTCACGTCGTCCGGGGTGGCATGAGCGCACACCGTCACCAGACACATCGCGACACTGGCCATCAGTCTTTTCATCCGCGGGGAGGAAAGCGTGCCCATCGCGCGTTGCAAATGATCTCTCGATTATTCGCGAGCCACCCGCGCGCCACTTTACCCGATGAGGCTTTCTTCGCCGTGGTCCGTGAGGTCGAGTCCCTGCGCCTCATCATCGGCATTGGCACGGCAGCGGGATTCGTGCGCTGCGACTCAGTAAGAACTACCTAAACCGGTAGCCGACCTGCCCGCGATCATCGCGTCGTCCGCCACCACCACCCGAATCGCGCCGCTGCTGACCTCCACCGCCGCCGCGATTTCCACCGCCACCCTGCGGACGCCCGCCTCCGCGCGGCCCGCGCGGAGCTTCCGGCAGACGCGGCGGTGCGGGCTGATTGTAGTCAAAGCCCTCCGCCTTTTTCCGCACGATGCCGCGGCCGATGAAACGCTCCAGCGACTTCAGCGCGCCGTAGTCGTCCGAGCTTACAAAGCTGATCGCGTCGCCGATTTGGTTCGCGCGGCCTGTGCGGCCGATGCGATGCACGTAGTCCTCTGAGTGCATCGGGAAATCGTAGTTCACGACGTGCGAGATGCCGTCCACATCAATGCCGCGCGCCGCGATGTCCGTCGCCACGAGCACGCGCACCGTGCCGGCCTTGAATTCATTCAGCGCCTTCAGTCGCTGGTTCTGCGAGCGGTTCGAGTGCAGCGTGCCGCACTTGATGCCCGCCTGCTCCAGTCGCCGCGCGATCTTGTCCGCGCCGTGTTTCGTGCGGGAGAAAATGAGCACGCTGTCCATTTTCTCATCCTGCAGCAGATGCGTGAGCAGCACCGGCTTCAGATGCCCCGGCACTTCGTACACAAACTGCGCGACGGTCTCCGCGGGATTCGAGCGCTTTCCGATCTGCACCGTCTTCGGGTGCTGCTGGAATTCATGCGTGAGCCCCTCGATCTCGCGCGACAGCGTCGCGGAAAACATGAGCGTCTGCCGCTTCACCGGCAGCTTGCGGATCACACGGCGGATGCTCGGCAGGAAGCCCATGTCCAGCATCCGGTCCGCCTCATCGAGCACGAGATGTTGCAGCCCGGAAAAATCACCGAAGCGCCGGTCCATGAGGTCGAGCAGCCGCCCTGGGCACGCGATGATGATGTCCACACCCGAGCGCAGCGCCTCCATCTGCGGACGCTCACCCACGCCGCCGAAGATCGTCGCCATGCGAAACGGCAGATGCTTCCCGTACGCGCGGATATTTTCCTCGATCTGCACGACCAATTCGCGAGTCGGTGCGAGCACCAGCGTCCGCGTGCGGCGCGGCGTGCCGTCTTGGATGCTCCCCGCCATGCGAGCGAGGATCGGGAGCGTGAAGGCTGCCGTCTTTCCCGTGCCCGTCTGCGCGATGCCGATGAGATCGCCGCCCGCGAGCACGAGCGGAATCGCCGCCGCTTGGATGGGCGTCGGCTCCGTGTATCCTGCTTCTTGGATGGCTTGAAAAATTCTGTCCCCGAGACCGAGTGCGCGAAATGGCATAGCCCCGCACTATGGGTCGCCGTCGGTAAAAGGGAAACTACTTCGCGCAAATTCGGCGGCGCTGCCTATTTTGCGATTTCCTCGCAATCTCGATTTTCCCGGTTCGCCTCGAATTTTTCCCAGTGAAGATCATGGCCGAGGATTCAATCGTCACCGTCATTTTATGAAACTCACCCTCCCTGCTCTCGCCGCGCTATTGCTGATTCCCCTTGCTTCCAATCGCGCCGCTGAACCGCGATACGAGGTCGTCCCCGGCTGGCCGGCACTGGAAGGAAAGTCGCTCGGTCTTTGCGCCGGTGTCGGCGTGGATTCGCACGGCAATGTCTTTGTCTTCCATCGCAACGCGCGCTCGTGGAGCACGCCGTTCCCCGAGGATCCGATATCCGAGCCAACGATCAGCGTCCTCGATGGCGCGAGCGGAAAGCTCCTCGCGTCGTGGGGTGCGGGCGAATTCATCATGCCGCACGGTCTCACGCTCGACCACGAGGACAACGTCTGGCTCACCGATGTCGCCCGGCATCAGGTGTTCAAGTTCACGCACGATGGTCGCCTGCTGCTGACTCTCGGCGAACGCTGCAGGCCGGGCTCGGACAAGTCGCACTTCAATCTCCCGACCGATGTCGCGGTGCTGCCGGACGGATCATTTTACGTGAGCGACGGCTACAAAAATACGCGAGTGGTGAAGTTTGACGCCGCCGGCCACTACGAATCCGAGTGGGGCGGCAAGGGCAGCGAGCCGGGAAAATTCAACCTCCCTCACGGTATCGCAGTGGACGCGCGTGGACGCGTATTCGTGTGCGACCGCAGTAACTCACGGCTGCAGGTCTTCGATGCGACAGGGAAATTTCTCGCCGAGTGGAAAGGCCCGCACATCGGTCGCCCATACGGTGTCGCCGTCGGCGCGGACGACCATGTGTTCATCATTGATGGCGGCGATCAACCGGCGGACAAACCGGATCACGCGAAGGTGGTGGATCTCGATGCCGATGGAAATGTGGTGGACACTTTCGGATCTTACGGAAAGGGCGCAGGCCAGTTTCAAATGGGCCACGACATCGCCGTGGCGCGCGACGGCTCAGTCTATGTCGCCGAGGGCAAAGGGAAGCGCGTGCAGAAATTCGTGCGGAAGGCGCAAGCCCCGCCGGGGAACCGCTGATTAAAGTGGCGTTTGGGAAAGGAACCGCTAATCCGCACTCATCTTCGCTAATTCCTGAAGGTGACCATCCGTGATATTAGCGAAGATGAGCGCGGATTAGCGGTTCCTAAATCTTCTCTGGATTTGATCAGCGGTTCCCGAGCGATTCCCGGTGACGGAACGGCGGGTTGACGCGCAGCATTTTTTTGGCGTCAACACTGATTGAAAACCTTGCGGAACTGGAAGCAGACAAAGCCGCCGATGCCCGCACGATCGCGGTGAAAAGTATTGCGTCCGCCGCGCGCGCCATACCACCCTTTGCCCGAAGCATTCTATCACACCATGGTTCGCGCATCCCTCCTCGTTCGATTCGCAATTTGCGCCACCGCGTTCGCGCTCGCCGTCCCCACGCTCTCCGCGCAGACGCCGCGCGCCGCCGCCCCGGCGCCGGTGCAGGCCAGATACACCAAGGTCACTGATGCCCTCGGCTTCGCGTGGGATGTGAATTCCAACGGCGGCATCACGCGCGGCTCGAACTGCTTCAACAGCGCATTCTCGCTGATTCTCGACGGCAACGACATCAACCTGACTTCGGGGAAAATGACACCTGACGGACAGGAATATTTTTTCACCGGGGAATACGAAGGAATCCACATGAGCCGGCGCGTTCGCGTGAATTTGAAAGACAGCTACTGCCGCTTCATCGAGACGCTCACGAACACCTCCTCCGAAGCGCACAGCATTCAGTTCGCCATCCGCGTGCGATTCAGCGGCCGGATGCTCGCGAACGGCGGCGACTCCGGCGATCGTCCGTTTCCATTCGAGGAAAAGGAAGTCGGCGTAGTCATCGGCGGCGCACCCAAGACCACGACCTCTGCGACACCCCAGCCCACCTTCATCTGGATGCTCGCCAGCCGCGGCGCAAAGATCCGGCCCACGGTGCGCATCGAGCAGAGCACCTTCCTCACCGCGACGTATCCCGTCACGCTCGCGCCCGGCGCGAGCATCTCGCTCGTCCACGCCGGCGCGCAGCGGACCCTCGCGGAGAAACCCACAGTGAAGTCCGTCGGCGACTTGTTCAGGCCGATGACATCCACCGGTATTTTCGCCAACCTCCCGGCAAAGGAGTGGAAGAACTTGGCGAATTTCAAGCCGGTGACGGACGACGAAGGCACGGCAGGGCCGGGGCTCCCCGCGTTGCAGGCACTGCTGGAGGCCTCCGAGATCAGCCGGGAAAAAGCGGACGCGCTCATGGTCGAGCCGGGCGCGATCATCACCGGAAAAATTTCCGGCGGCGACATCGCGATCGAGACCGAGTTTGGGAAAGCAAAAGTCGCGTTCGCCGACATCGCCGCCATCGCGGGCGGCGGCGGAGTGGGTCGCACGCCGCGTGTTTTTCTGCGCGATGGCGAAGTGCTGTGCGGCGCGATCTCCGCGGAAAAAATCACGATGACGGCGGGCAGCGGCCTCAGCCTGGAAATTGATCCCGCGCTCATCCAAGTGCTCTCGCTCGGCAAGGACGCGCTCGACGGCAAGCCGCCGGAAGGCGCGGCGGTGCTGCTCTCCACGCTCGGCGGCGACTGCCTCGCACTCACGCCGGATGGCACCTCCGCGCTCGAAGTGGCGACGCCATGGGGCGTGCTCCGCGCGTCGCTCGCGGAGATCGCGGGCCTCTCCTTCATCCGCGATCCATTTCCGGGCCACCGCCTCGCGCTCGCCGATGGCAGCCGCCTGCCCGTGATGTTGCGCGGCGGGGAATGGCAGGTCGCCACGACGCGCTTCGGCGCTGTGAAAATCGCGCCTCAGTCCGTGCGCGACATCCGCAATGTCCGCGCGAAAGCACCGCCAACGGAAGATGAAAGTGGCGGTCGCCCAGGCGGCTTCCCCGGCTGCGAACTCACCGGCGAAAACCGGCTCGCGGGCGCAATCGATCTTCCCGCGCTGCACCTCGCCTCGGCGAAAAACACGACACCGCTCGATCCGAAAACAATGGCCATACTCGAACGCGAAGCCGGCGAGGACGGCGCGACGCTCGTGAAAATAAAACTCGCCGACGGGCAGGAAGTCAGCGGTCGCCTCGTGGAATCCATCCTGCCCATTCGCTCGGCGGATCGCGTCTGGCGCGTGCCCGTGTCGCACATCCTCTCGGTGAACGTCCCGCCTCCCGAGAAGCCGAAGGAGGAACCGGTGCCTCCGGCCCCTGCACCGAAAGACTATCCGCAACCAGTTCCGCTTCCGCCAAGCACGGACGAAGTCATCAATGCACCGCCGAACCGTCCGCCTCTTCCTGCGCCGAAATCCCCTGCCACGAAACCATGAACGCGCGCCATTTTCTCCCTCTCGCCGCAGCCATCGCGCTCGCCGTCTCGACGCTCCCCGCGCAGACGCCAAGCCGCGCAAACGCCAGCCTAGTTCCGGCGAACTACATCCCCGTCACCGACAGCCTCGGCTTCGTGTGGGACGTGACTCAGTACGGCGGAATCAGCCAGGGAACAAACTGCTTCAGCGACGCCTTCACGCTGCACATCAACAACAATCAGTTCTCCCCAAATCAGGGCATGATGACGGCGGATGGCAGCGAATATTTTCTCAGCGCAAACATGAACGGCATTGATGTCACGCGCCGCGTCCGAGTGGACGCGAAGGCCGGCTACTGCCGCTTCATCGAGACAATTCGCAACAGCAGCGGCACCCCGCAGACCGTCAGCGTGATGATCCGCGTGCAATACAACAACCGCATGCAATCCACGCTGAGCGACAGCGGCGCGGCCACGCCGACCCAACTCGGCGCAAAGGATTGCGGCCTCGTGTCCGTCACCCCCAGCAACCAAGGTCGGCAGATGCCATCCGTCCTCTGGATGCTCGCGGGCACGACAGGAAAAGTGCGGCCCGTCGTGAGCAACCAGCAGAACTACCGCCTCACGGCCACGTATCCGATCACGCTCCCGCCGGGCGGAACCGTCTCGATCATCCACGCGGCAGCGCAGCGGCATCTCACCGGCGGCACCGATGCAAAGACGCTCGCAAAACTTTTTGCCCCGCTGAAATCGCCGAAGCTCGTCGCCGATCTTCCGGCGAAGGAACGCAAGACATTTGTGAATTTCAGCGCCAGCGGAATGATCGGCGCGGAGGGAGCCGTGCTGGCTTCGCTGCTGGAAAAATTGGGCGTCGAGCGCGGCGCGACGGATGTGCTCGCGATCGGCGCGGACACGCGGCTGCGCGGCACGGCAAGCTGTGCGGCGCTGGAAATCGAGACGCGCCTCGGCACGGCGCAGATACCCTTCGAGCGCGTGGCCGCGGTGCTCGGCGGCGCGCGCGATTCCCGCGTGCTGCTGCGCGACGGCCAGGCGCTCACCGGGAAGCTCACCGCGCGCGGACTGAAATTCACCCTCGCCACGGGCACGACGATGGAACTCAACATCGCCGCGCTGGATCGCCTCGTCCTTCGCACGACTCCGCTCGATGCCGCCGCCGCCGCGTGGGGTTTCGTGGAAACTTTCGACGGCGACCGCGTCGCCGTGAAGCCCGAGCCGTCGCTGCGCCTGCGCGCCAGCACCGCCTGGGGCGTTCGCGAAATCACGCCGGATGAACTCGTCGGCTGCGGCCCGGCGGACGATTCACCGCTGCAATTTTTCGTCACGCTCAAGGACGGCAGCCGCTTCATCGCGCTGCTCGACGGCGAGGAGGTCGGCTTCGACACCGTGCTCTTCGGCAGGAAAACTTTTCCGACCGCCAGCGTTCGGAGGATTGCCATCATGCAGCCGAAAGCGGCGGACGACAGCGACGAACGCACGCCGGATCGTTCGTATCTCGCCATCGCGGGCGGGCAGACACTCGGCGGGCAGATCGATCTCGCCGAGCTTCATTTTCTCTCATCCGGCGGCGTGATCCCCGTCGCGCCAAATCTCATCCGCACGCTGCACAACACAAGCGAGGACGGCAGCACGGAGACGCCCATTTTCACCGCGGAACTCTGGGGCGGTGGCTCCGTCTCCGGCACGCTGCGCGAAGTCCTGCTGCCCGTGCGCAGCGGCGGCGCGATCCTCCGCGTGCCGTCGCGCGATCTCGCCGATGCCTTCGTCCCCTCGCCGATCGTGCCCGAGGGGCTGCGCGATAAAATCGCCGCGCTCGTGCGCAACCTCGGCGATCCCGGCTGGGAAAAACGCGAGGCCGCCAGCCGCGAACTCGGCGAACTCGGCGCGATGGCGCGCGCGCAATTGGAAGAGACGCTCAAGCAAAGCACCGACATTGAAGTCCGACGCCGCGTGCAGGCGCTGCTCGACGCGATCCAAGGCTGAACCCATCTCCGGCAATGAGATCCCTGATCCAAAACTACAGCCATCCGACGGCAGCAGTTCCAAGGATGGGCGGTATGATACCGCCCCTCCTTGGGCGCACCACCGCGCCTCCCTTGGCCTGCTGCAAATCACGACTTCCTTTCGTGTCCTTTCGTGTCCTTCGTGGACAACCCCTTCACATTTTTTCATCTAAAAAATGAACACCCCGCCCGAGCGGAAAACATTCACCGAAGCTGCTGCTAGAGCCACGCAGCGACTCGTGCTCGCCGACTGGTCCGCGCTGCTCGCGCGCACGGCCGTGCCGGTCTTCGTCGCCGCGATCGTGCTCTGGCTCGTGCTCCGCCGCTGCGGCATTCACGACCGCGCATGGTGGGCCTTGGCGCTGCTCCCCGCGTGGCTCGCGGCGAATGCGCTCGCCGCATGGCTGCGCCGCCCCGCGCCGTTCGAGGCGCTCGCCGCGTGGGATCGCGCAGCGGGCCGACGCGAGATGTTTGCCTCCGCGTGGTTCTTTGAAAATGCGGACGCGCAGACCGCAGGTGCGACGCTGCACCTCACCCTCGCACGCGCAAGGCTCCGCGAAGATCACACACAGCTCGCCCGCTCACTGCCGCTGCGCCGCTCCGCCGCGACGTGGATCGCGCCGCTGCTCTTCCTCGCATTCGCGATCTCGGGCTGGCTGCGTCTCCCGATCCTCGCGGAAAATCGCACGCTCTCCGCCGCCGCACGCGCGCGGGCCTCGAAGGCTGGCTCGGAACTCGCGAAGCAGTCCGCGGTGCTCGCACCGCTGAAGGGGCTTTCCGATGAGGAAAAAAAGCGCGTCGAGCAGCTCCGCGCCGCGCTCGACGAAACCGCAAAGAAGCTCGGCCTCATGGAAACACCGCGCGATCTCCTCGAGGAACTCGAACGCCGCGCACGCGAGGCGGAGAAAATCGCCGAGCAACTCCGCGCCGACGATCCCGGCGCGCTGTCGTCGAACTTTCTCGCCGAACTCGAACGCAACGCCGACACCGCCGATCTCGCAGCCGCGCTGCGCGCAAACGATCTCGGTCGCGTCGCCGAGGAGGCGCGCAATCTCCAGGAAAAGCTCGGCAAACAGCTTTCGCTCGAAGAGCAGAAACGTCTCGCCGACGAACTCAAGCGCGCGCTCGAAGCCGCGAACGACGCCGACAAAAACAGCAAGGCCGGCGGCAAATTCGACAAGGCCGAGAAGGATCTCGCCGCCGGAGATCGCGACGCCGCGGCAAAGCAGTTCGGCGATCTCGCGGAGCAGTTCGAGCGGGCCGCGCAGCGCCAGCAGGCGCAGAATCAACTCCGCGAACTCGCGCAGAATTTCCGCGCGGCGGGCGGGCAGATCCTCGGCGGACAAAATCTCCAGCGCCTCATTCCCGACGCGCCACCCGGCACGGAGTCGCTCAATTTTGCGCAATCCCCAGGGTCCATGCTGCAGCCCGGCGAAGGCTCGCCGCTGGCGATGATTCCATTCAACGGCACTCCCCCGCCCGGCTCGCAGGAGGGAATGCTGCTTTTCCCCGTGCCCGGCACCGGCGAAGAATCGGATGGCCAACTCTTGATTCCCGGCGACGGCAGCGAGCCGGGTGACCCCGGAGATGGCGCGATGATTTTCCCGATCCCCGGCGAAGGCGGCGCACTCGCCCTCGGCGGCGGCGCAATCCCCGGCGGTGCGGCTGACGGAAAAAAGGGCGGCAGCCAGGCCGGACGCGGCACCGCACCGCTCGGAGCCGACGCCACGAAACCGCGCGACGCCACGCAGACCGGCGTCGTCGCGCCGACGCCCGGCGCGCAAGGCCCATCGCAGACGCGCGCCGTCGCCGGCCAGTCGCATCGCGAGGCAGCCGCGCGTTCGCGCAAGGAAATCGCCATCGAATTTCTGAAAGCGCAGGAGGCCGCGCTCGCCGAGGAACCGCTGCCACTCTCGCGCCGCGCGCAGGTGCTCCTCTATTTCACCGCCATCCGCCAGCAACTCGAACACCAGCCATGACCGACCCCAATCTCGCCCCGCGCCTCGACCAGTTCCGCGACACATTCCGCCGCCTCACCGCAGAGATCCAGCGCGCCATCGTCGGCTACGACGATCTCATCGCCGACTGCCTCACCGCCGTTTTTTCGCAGGGCCACGTCCTGCTCGAAGGCGTGCCCGGCCTCGGGAAAACGTATCTCGTGAAAGTGATCGCGCGCGTGCTCGGCCTCACGCCGGGCCGCGTGCAATGCACGCCCGATCTCATGCCCTCCGACATCCTCGGCACGCACATCGTCGGCGAGGACGCGACCGGACGCCGCGTGTTCCGTTTCGAGCGCGGCCCCGTTTTCGCCAATGTGCTCCTCGTGGATGAAATCAACCGCGCCACTCCGAAAACGCAGTCCGCGCTCCTCGAAGTGATGCAGGAACGCGCCGTCACCATCGGCGGCGAACGGCACGTCGTGCCGCTCCCGTTCTTCGTGCTCGCCACACAGAACCCGATGGAAATGGAGGGCACCTATCCCTTGCCCGAGGCGCAGCTCGATCGTTTCTTTTTCAAAGTGCGCGTCCCTTTTCCAAAGCTCGAAGCGCTCGTGGAAATCTCGAAGCGCACGAGTGGATTCACCGAGCCGGTGCTCACGGAAATCCTCAGCGGCCCGGCGCTGATGGAGATGCAGGAACTCCTCACGCACGTCCCCGTCGCCGATCCGATCACGTCCTACGCCGCGCAACTCGTGCTGGCCACGCACCCCGAGATCGAAGCGCGCGCCGACGCAAAATCGCCTGCGGGAAAAGCGACGCGCTTCGTCTCCTACGGCGCAAGCCCGCGCGGACTCCAGGCGCTCGTGCGCGCCGCACGCGTCTTCTGCGTGCTCGATAATCGCACCGCCGTCTCCGTCGAAGACATCCGCCGAGCCGCCCCGCCCGCGCTGCGGCATCGCGTGATCCTGAACTTCGAAGGCGAAGCCGAGGCCGTGGACATGGATCGTCTCATCGCCGATCTGATCAAGGAACTCCCCGCCCCCGGCGCGCTCGCGGCGTGATTGGAATGACGGATGACGAACGAGTGCGCGGTGATGCAGCACAGATATCAAATCTGTGCCGCACCACCGCGTTCTTGCCGAACAGTTGTCTCGTTCGTCTAATGCCAACAGAGCCGCCTGATGGACGCGTGGTGTCCGCAACAACAATAGCCGTGGGTGACGAGTCTTCGAGGAACCCACGGATCAGCGGAAAAGCGAATGCGCCGCGTAGCGGCGCAACATCTCGTGCAACACGCGCCGTTGTCGTGCCCGCTACGCGGCACGTCCGTATTGATGATCGATCCGTGGGTTCCTCGTTCCTCGTCACCCACGGCTATTGTTGTTTTGGAGCTACGCGCCACCAGAGCGGCGCACGCGACTGTCCAGTGGCCCCCAACGGCAATCATCGCAGGAGGAGTGGCGTGAAAAAATCGGGCTTCTGGATCCTGTCGCTTCGCATTCTCGCGCTCGCGCTGCTTTCGTCATTCGTCATCCGTCATCCGTCATTCGCCGCCGACGCCCCCAAGTCCGCGGACGAAGTCGCCGCCAAGTCCCTCCCGCTGCGCACCGCGCTCTTCCACGATCCCACGCTTGCGCCGCCATTCGATCGCCTGCTCCAGCTCTACCGCGAGGCGGGGCGCGCGAAGGATCTCGCCGATCTCTACCGCGCTCACGTCGCAAAATATCCCGCCGACACCGGCGCGCTCACGATCCTCGTGCGACTGCTCGCGGCGACGGACGATCCGGAGACCGCCGCGTTCACCGCGCGCGCCGCGGAGAAAAATCCCGACAACGCATTTCTCCAGTTCCTGCATTTTGAAAATCTGCAAAAGGCCCACGAGAGCGGCGCGCTCGACGCCCTCGATCGCGCCATCGCGAAGGAAATGATGCCAGCCCGCAAGCGCGCGTGGATCGAGCAGATGCTCCCGCTCGCCACGGCGGACGGACGCCCCGAACTCGCGCGCAAGCACCTCGAAGCCCTCGCCGCGCAGAGCGCCACGGCGGAGGAAAAAGTCGAGGTCGCGCGCAAGATGATCGCGCAGAAACTCGACGACGCCGCGCTCACCACACTCGATGCCGCCACCGCGCTCGCACCCGCGCCGGAGACCGGCGTGGAGATCGATCTCACCGCAGCCAGCGCGGAACTCGGCCTCGGAAAAACCGAGGCTGCCGCAGCACGCCTCGACAAATTGCTCGCGCGGCTCGCGGCGGATTACTGGCGTCGGCCCGAGATTCTCCACCGCCGCACGGCGCTCGTGAAGACGGACGCCGAGCGCGAGGCGATGCTCGGCACGGCGCGTGCGCGCTGGAAGGCCGCGCCGGGCGACGAGAGCGCGGCGCTGGAGGTCGCGCAGTTGCTCGCCGCATTCGAGTTTCGCCGCGAGGCGCTCGACATCCTGCTCGATGCCGCAGGGCGGATTCCGAGTTCCGGAAAAATCGAGAAGACAGCGCTCGAACTGTTCGACCTGCTGCGCGACGAACGCGGACGCGAAACTTTTCTCGCCGGGCGTCAGCGCCTCTCGCCCGAGCGCGACGATCTCGCCATCGCACGCGCGCGCACGCTTTTCCTGCTGAACCGCCGCCCCGAGGCGCTCGCGCTGTTCGACACGCTCGTGGCAAAACTCGCACCGGCGGCGCGTCTCACGCAGACGCTCGAACTCGCGCGCTTCCTCCGCCGCAACACACTCCACAGCGACGCTGCGGAAATGTTCCGCCGCGCGACCGTGCTTGCACCCGCGCGGCTTGATGTGCGCCGCGAACTCGCCGAGACGTGGCTCGCGATCGGCGAGAAGCAGAAGGCGCGCGACGTTTTCTCCGGGCCGCTCCCGGACGACATCGAGACGGAAATCCTCCTCGATGTGATCCAGTTTTTGCTGAAGCAGGATCTCGCCGCCGAGGCGCAGACGGCGCTCGCGGCGAAGGTCGCGCGCGAGCCGGACAATTTCGATCTCCGCATGATGCAGCTCACGATGGCCGCGCGCCTCGCCGATCAGTCCGGCGGCACGAGGCTCATCGAGCAGACGCGCACGCTCGCGGACACGGATGCGCGGAACCGGCGCTGGCTGGAGGCGTCGGTCGCGTTTCACGAGGTGTTCGAGAGCGACGGCGAATTCCTCGCCGCGGAGCAGAAGCGCATCGCGGACGATCCGGAAAGCTGGTCGCCCGCGAAGCGGGATCGCACGCTCGCATTCGCGGAGGTCGCATCGGCGCACGGTCGCAAGGCCGAGATCGCCGCGATGCTCGATGCGGCGCTCGCAGCGAAGCCCGCGCCGGAGCTGCGCGTGGAATTGCGTCGTCGGCAGTTTGCATTGATCGAGAACGATCCCGCGAAGTCGGCGGACGCCGGGAAACAGTTGCAGGCGCTCATGACGGATGATCCGGCGCACGCCGACGAATATCGCATCCGGCTTGCGATGAATTTTGCGAAGGAGAAGCGGACCGATCTCGCGATGCAGATTCTGAACGGCGGAAACCGCAGCGAGGCGCTCGGTGCGATTGACATCAAGAAAGTCGGCGACGCCGCGCTGCTCGGCGGGCTGGCGGGAGTGCTCCGCGAGACCGGTTACGGCGGGATGTCGCAGCTTGCGATTCTCGAACGCCTCACGGCACTCGAACCCGGCAATCGCGGCGCGTGGGAACGCTGGCTCACCGCGCTCGCTGCAAATGGCGACGAGGATCGCCTGCGCACTTCGCTGCGGCGGCTGCTCGCGGGAATTGACAAGCTCACGCTCAGCGACGAGACGCGCCGCGTGCTGGAGGATCACCTGCTCGCCTCGCACTGGCGCTCGCTGCACCGCCTCGTGCGCGACGCCGGAGAAAACGACGCGCGCCTGGCCGAGACGCTGCCGCTGCTCGACGCCGCGGATCATTTTGCAAAGGATCGCAATGAGTGGCTGTGGATAGCGTGGACGCGCGCATTCACGCTGAACCGCCTCGCCCGCCACGATGCGCGCGACGCCGCGATTCGCGAACTTGATCGCGTGGCT
>JAYVRQ010000258.1:0-6243 GCA_043776145.1 Chthoniobacteraceae bacterium | reverse complement strand
CCAGCGGCATCGTCGTCGAGCGCGATTACGGCGACGTGCCGCCCGCGATGGTGGACCGGCACAAGCTCCTGCAAATTTTGGTGAACATCATCCGCAACGCGAAGGACGCGATGGACGACACGGGCGCGGGCGACCGGCGGCTCGCGATCCGGCTTGGGAGCAGGGACGGGCGCTATGTGGAGGCGGTCTTCACCGACACCGGCTGCGGCATTCCACCGGAAAATCTGACGCGCATTTTTTCGCACGGCTTCACCACGCGCGAGCACGGCCACGGCTTCGGCCTGCACAGCGCCGCGCTCGCCGCGCAGCAAATGGCCGGCTGCCTTTCCGCGCGCAGCGATGGGCCGGGCAAAGGCGCGGCCTTCATCCTCGAACTCCCGCTCGCGGACGCGCCCGAAGTTTCCATATGAACCCACCCGCCAACCGCCGCATCCTGATCGCCGACGACAACGCCGCGATTCACGAGGATTTCCGAAAAATCCTCGCGCCCGAGCAGTTTGAAATCGAGTGCGCGCTGCAAGGGGTCGAGGCATTCGAGAAAGTGAAACACGCGGCGAAGGAAGGGCGGCCTTTCGCGATGGCCTTCGTGGATGTGCGGATGCCGCCGGGCTGGGATGGCATCGAGACGGTCGCGCATTTTTGGAAGGTCGATCCCGAGCTGCACGTCGCGTTTTGCACGGCGTATTCGGATTACTCGTGGGAAAAAATTACCGCGCAACTCGGCGCGAACGACCGGCTCGTGATCCTCAAAAAACCTTTCGACCACATCGAAGTGCTGCAACTCGCGCGCACGCTCACGAGCAAGTGGAGCACGACCGACGCGGTGCACCGGCAGGCGGCGGATCTCGACCGCCGCATCGCGCAGCGCACGCAGCATCTGCGCGAGGCCAACGAGGAACTGCGGCGGTCGGAAGAGCGGTTTGCGAAAGCGTTCCACGGCATCCCCGCCGGGCTCGCGATCCTGGCGCTGAACGGCGGCTGCTTCATCGACATGAACGCGGCCTTCGCGGAAATGACGGACATCCCGCGCGATGAGATCATCGGGCGCACGCCCGCCGAAGCCGGAGTTCCGCTGGATTTTCCGCCCGCCATTCTCGAGGCCGTGCGCGCGGGCCGCACCGGGCAGCGGATGGAAACACGGATCGGCGAGCACCGCGCGATCGTCTCGTGCGAGCGCATCGCGTTCGGCGGCGAGCCGCATCTGCTGCTGCTCGCGCAGGAAATTTCCATGAGTCCAGAACCGATGATCGGCGCACGCACCATCCTCGTCGCGGAGGACGACGCCGCCGTGCGCTCGCACGTCAAGGAGCTGCTCGTCCATCACGAATACCGCGTGCTGGAAGCCGCGAACGCGGGGGCAGCGATGGAAATCTGGCGCGATCAGCGCGAGAGCATCGACCTGCTGCTCACCGACATGGTGATGCCGGGCACGGACAACGGCCTCGACCTCGCACGGCAATTTCTCGGCGAATCCCCGGACCTCAAAGTGATCTACACGAGCGGGTATGGCGTGGAGCGTTTTGCGAACGATGTGGAATTGGAGGAAGGCCGCAATTACCTGCCGAAGCCGTATCTCTCGTACCAGCTCATCGACGTTCTGCGCACCGCGCTATCACACGATCTTCCCGCCTAGCTCGGCAAAGCTCTTCGCCTCGCGGATCGCGGCGTTCAGCCGGTGCAAGCGCTCGTCGTGCGCGGGCTGGTCGAGCATCACGTTGAGCGTCGTGCCGTTGTCGCGGAAGACGATCTCATCCCACTGGATCGACTCGAGTTCACGATTGAACCGCGCCACCGCGCGACCGCGGAAGAACGCGCGCGTCGTGGTTGGCGGCTGGAAGATCGCCTCGCGAATCTGATCCTCCTCAATGAAGCGCCGCATCTGTTTCGTGCGGACGAGTTCGTAGTAGAGCCCGTTTTCCAGCGCGACGTTGTGGTATTCGAGGTCGATGGATTGCAACCACGGATCGCTCCACGAAAGTTTCTCCGCCTCCTGAAATGTCTGGAGCAAAAACTTCTTCGCCACCCAGTCGAGACGGTCGCGGCATTTCCAATAATCCGTCGCCAAATCATCGAGCACCGATTCCCACTCGCGCAGCACCCAAGCTGTGTCCGCGTCCGTGCGGTCGCACGAATCCTGCGCGGCCTTGAGGTAAAGCCGCTGCACATCGACCGCGGAAATTTTCCGCCCGTCGATCAACTCGACGATCCACTTGCAGCTCGGGTCGCGGGAGATTTGCTTCGCCGCTGCGATGGGTTCCGCGAGTTCGAGCTGCGGCGATTTTCCCTGCTCGATCACATCCAGCACCAGCGCGGTCGTCCCCATTTTCAACGCCGTGGCCCAATGCGACATGTTCGCGTCCCCGGCGATCACATGGAAGCGACGCCACTGCTCCGCATCCGCGTGCGGCTCGTCGCGCGTGTTCACGAGCGGGCGGCGGTTCATCGTGTCGATCGAGCAGAGCACCGCGAAAAAATCCGACCGCTGCGCAAGCTGATACACGCCCGGCTGTCCCGCCGCGTCCTCGCCCTCAATCCCCATTTTTCCCGCCCCGGCCACGATCTGCCGCGTCACCAGAAAGGGCACCACATCCGTCACCAGCCGATCCCACGGCACATCGCGGCGCATCAAATAATTGTCGTGGCAGCCGTAGCTGTGGCCGACGAAATCCGTGTTGTTTTTGTAAAGCCGCGCCTCGCATCCCTCGGGCAAATGCGAGTTCCGGCGGCGCGCGCACTCCGCGAGAATCCGCTCCCCCGCTTTATCCTGCGCCACGATTTCACGCAGCGTCGTGCATTCCGGCGTCGAGTATTCCGGGTGCGCGTGATCGTTGTAAAAACGCGCGCCATTCGACAGCACGAGATCGCTTTTAATCTCCTGAAAACTCAGCGGACGCGCGCGGTCGAGTTCGTAGTAAGCAGCCTCGTCCGTATCCTGCAAAAGCTCCTCCGCGCGAAAGCCTCGCGCGTCCTGATGCGGGTCTTCGAGTTTGTAATCCCACTTCATCGACGCGCCGTGCTCCGTGTAGCTGCGCACGATCTCGATGGACTCGCGCACCACGTCGAGATCGTCGATGCCATCGACCGTGATTCCATATTCCGTTTCGATTCCGAAGACTCGTTTCATAAAGTGGTCGCGACGATAGCGCGTCGCCGCGCACTTGGCGAGTTGCTGCGTTTTGCCGGGCGGCTCGCAATCTGCGCTCGCGCCTGCGGGCGCGATGCGTCAGTCTCCGCAGACCCATGAAACGCCTCATCCCCTTCCTCGCATTCGCCGCGCTCGCCCGCGCCGAGACCGACTATCAAATCACCGACGACTCGAAGCCGCGCGAGGGCGTGCCGAAAGGCGAACTCATCAAGTTTCAGTTCGATCAGTCGAAGATTTTTCCGGGCACGGTGCGCGATGTGACGATCTACGTTCCGAAGCAGTACGACCCGGCGAAGCCTGCTTGCGTTTATGTGAATCAGGACGGTGTGCAGTGGAATGCGCCGACGGTGTTCGACAATCTCATCGCGAAGAACGAACTGCCGGTGATCGTCGGTGTGTTCGTGATGCACGGTCGTGTGAAAGCGGCGGATGGCGAGAAGGGGCTGGACCGTTTCAATCGCTCGCTGGAATACGATGGCCTCGGGCCGGATTACGCGCGCTTTCTTCTCGATGAACTGCTGCCCGCGGTGGAGCAGAAGACGACGGGCGACGGGCGCAAAATCGTGCTGAGCAAATCGGGGAACGATCGCGCGATTGGCGGCTCCAGTTCGGGTGCGATCTGCGCTTTCAACGCGGCGTGGGAGCGGCCCGATGCGTTCTCCCGCGTGTTCTCGACGATCGGGACGTACGTGAGCCTGCGGGGCGCGGATCGGCTTCCAGGCTTGATCCGCAAGTATGAGCCGCGGGCGATCCGCGTCTTTCAGCAGGATGGCTCGAATGATTTGAACATCTACGGCGGCGATTGGTGGGAGGCGAATCAGATGATGGATCGCGCGCTGACTTTCGCGGGTTACGAACACAAATCCGAGTGGGGCGACAACGGCCACAGCGGCAAACAGGGCAACATGCTTTTTCCCGATGCGATGCGCTTTTTATGGAAGGACTGGCCCGCGCCGGTGAAGGCGGGCGCGAGCAAAAATGGGATGCTGAGTGAGATTCTGATTCCCGGCGAAGGCTGGCAGGAGGTTTGGAGCGGCGGGAAATTTACCGAGGGTCCGGCGGGGAATGCGCAGGGTGAGATGTTCTTCAACGACATCCCGAATGCGAAGACGTGGAAGATCACGCTGGACGGGAAGGTGACGGAGTTCATCGCCGACTCGAAGAAGGCGAACGGGCAGGCGTTCGGGCCGGATGGACGGATGTTTGCGGTGATGGATTCGGAGGCGAAGATCGTGGCGTATGACGCGGAGGGAAAGGTGAGCACCGTTGCGGAGGGGATTCGCGGGAATGACCTCACGGTTTTACAAAACGGAAACATCTACGTGACCGAACCCGCGCCGGGCGGGAAGGCGAGCAATGTGTGGCTCATCAAGGCGAACGGCGAAAAGGAAGTCGTCGATGTCGGGCTGAAATTTACGAACGGGATCGTCGCGAGCCCCGATCAGACCTTGCTCTACGTCGATGATGCGCGCAGCCATTGGGTGTACAGCTATCAGATTCAAGCCGACGGAAAACTCGCGCACAAACAACGCTACTTCTGGCTGCACGAGCCGGACACCGCCGACGATTCCGGCGCGGACGGAATGGAAGTGGACAGCGCGGGTCGGCTCTATGTCGCGACGCGGCTCGGCGTGCAGGTGTGCGATCAGGCGGGGCGCGTGAATGTCATCCTGCCGACGCCGAATGGGAAAGTGAGCAACGTCGCGTTTGGCGGCGCGGAAATGGACACGCTCTTCGTCACGGCTGGCGACAAGGTTTTCAAAAGAAAGCTGAAGGCGAAGGCCGCGCCGAGTTTCGCCGCGCCGATCAAACCCAAAGCACCGGGGCTTTAATCCGAACCATGCCGCCAAGCGTGAACAAAATCGCCGATGCGAAGGAGCGAAAGCAGAGCGTGCCTGCGCACGATCTCGCGCGCGACCGGCTCGCGGAAATCGAGGCGTTTTATAACACCGCGCCGGTCGGCCTGTGCGTGCTCGATGCGGAACTGCGCTACTTGCGGATCAACGAGCGGCTCGCGGAGATCAACGGCCTGCCGGTGTCGGAGCATCTCGGGCGCACGCTCCGCGAAGTCCTGCCCGAACTCGCCGACCAGGCCGAGCCGTGGCTGCGCGACGTTCTGGAAACCGGGGAGGCGCTGCGCGACGTCGAGATCACTGTCGAGACGCACGACGGGGAAATGGGCGAGCGGACGCGCGTGGAAAACTGGTACCCGATGACCGACGCGGACGGGCATGTGTACGGCATCAACATCGTGGTCGAGGACGTGACCGAGCGGAAGCGCGTCGAGCTGGAACTCGCGCAGTTGAACGCGGAACTCGAAGCGCGCGTGACCGAGCGCACGCGCGAACTCGACACGGCCAATCACGAACTGCGGCAGAAGATCGTCGATCGCCACCGGCTCGAAGCGGAGATCGTCGCGATCACCGAGCGCGTGCAGAGCCGCATCGGGCAGGATTTGCACGACGACCTCGGCCAGCAGCTCAGCGCGCTCAGCATGTTCAGCAGCGCGCTCGAACGCGATTTGCGGCGCGCGACGCATCCGAAGGCGGACGCGGTCGCACAATTGGGCGGGATGATTAAGCAAGCCATCAACACCACGCGCGGCATGGCGAAAGGGCTCTACCCGATCGAGTTGGAAAAAGGCGGATTCATCATCGCGATCGAGGAACTCGCGCGCGTCACGCAGGCCATCTCCGGCGTCGAATGCAGCGTGCGGGGCAAGGCCACGTTTCCGCTCGGCGAAAGCGCGGCGATCCATCTCTACCGCATCGCGCAGGAGGCGGTGAACAACGCACTCAAGCACGCCGCGCCGCGCCGCATCGTCATCGACTGCACGACCGTCACCGGCGTCCCAACATTGACCATCGAGAATGACGGACTGCCTTTCAAAAAGCCGCGCAGCCGCCGGCACGGCCTCGGCCTGCACATCCTCGAATACCGCGCCGGACTGCTCGGGGCGGAAATCACGATCAGCCCCGGACCCGATGGCGGTTGCAAGCTCACCTGTTCTCTGGAACAACATGCGCGTCGCATCGCCGACTGACTTCCATGGCTATCGCCACGACATCCAAATGCACGCGCCTCGTCATCGTGGACGA
>JAYVRQ010000257.1:0-6250 GCA_043776145.1 Chthoniobacteraceae bacterium | reverse complement strand
TTCACTCGTCTGATGATCAAGTTTGCGCCCGTCCGTCTTTGTCATGCTCCATAGCTAACACACTATTCTGTGTATTCTATCCCAAAGACCCGTCAGTAGAATGCAAGTCGTGGTCTTCACAAGAAAGTCGGTCCGGATTTTCGAGAGCGGCTGGACGCGGAAGGCGCGGCAGCGCGGCATCTCCACGCTGTCGTGCATCGCGTCGTACGGAACGGATATTTTCTGAGTGCGATGTCCTTTGCAGCGGCGTGGAAATGGATCTCTTTGTTCGGGTCGTTCGCCTGCCGACATTTCTCGCAATCCGAGTAGCGGTCGAGGATCGACGTTAGTCTTCAACCGGCCTCAAGGCTTCACTTCATACATCACAAAGGCGAAGCGCCTGCTGTCGGGCGACCAACTGTTCACGTTGATCGTGCCCTGACCGCCGTTGAATGCGATGATGTCCGACTGCTCGCTGCCGTCGGGTCTCATGCGGCGCAGGATCACGGCCTTGTCCGCCGGATGCTTCAGCGTGCCGCTTGGGAAGCTGATATAGACGATCCATTTTCCGTCCGGCGAAATGTGTGGGAACCAGTTCACGCGCTCGTCGTGCGTGAGCTGCTGGATGCCGGTGCCGTCGGGTTTCATGCGGTAACATTGCGCGTGGCCGGGCACCTTCGCGTTGAGTTCGGAGTTGAAATAAATCCACTCGCCGTCGGACGAATACTCCGGGCCGTCGTCGGGCGCGGGCGTGTTCGTCAGGCGCGTGTCCAGGCCGCCCGCGACGGGAATCGTCCAAAGATCGATGCGGCCCCACGGATCGCCGTTTTCGAGTTCGACACCCGCGTATGCGAGCGTCTTCTCGTCAGGCGAGACGCCGTGGAGGAAACATTTGAACTTCCGCTCCGGCGCTTGGTCGTTGGAAATGCGGCGTGGCTGACCGCCGTCAAACGGCACCGCGTAAATGTGGTACTGTGCGCTGAAGTAGATCGTCTTCCCGTCGGGCGAGAGGACGTGGTCATTGTTCGCGCCATTCACATCACCGGTCGGAATGACTTCCGGTTTCGCACTGCCATCGGCCGGAATGCGCAGCAGCGCGCCCTTGGAATTGATGATGAGCCACTTTCCATCCGGCGACCAGTTTGGCGCTTCGATGCCTTCATTCACCTGATAAATGATGCGCTTGTCGCTGCCATCAATGCCGATGGTCGCGAGCTGCGACACACGATTTGTCTTTGCCTTCATCCCCGTGCTCGCGTCGGGCTTCGTGAGCTTTACGTGATCGAACACCGACGTGGTGAGCGTGTCCTTCGTGTGCGACGACGACGTGATGCCGATGAACGCGTCCGCATTGAGGTCGAGCGTGATCTGCCCAGTGAGCCACCACGTTTCACCATCGGCAGATTCGTAGCCGCTGAAGTCATTGCCTTTTCGCACGAGCTTTAGCCAAACGGGGAACTGTCCTTTCGGCACATTCGGTTTCGGCGCGGCGGCGTCGGGGAAAATGCGCACCGTTTTTTCCTCCGCCTTGCCGCGATACGTGAACTGCGTGCCGTCACCGGGCGTCGTGGATTGCGTCACGCAGCGCGAGCCGCCATCGAGCGATTCGCGGATGCAGATGCTCGCCTTCGCGTGATCGACCTTGCCGGGATTGTCCATGCCCGTGACGCGGGCGACGAGCACGGCATCGCCATGCACCGGCTGCCACACGAAATGAGATCCATCCGCCACGGTCCACATGTCCATCGTGCCTTGCAGAGTGAACGTGCCATCCGCATGCTTCGCGGCGCCCGCGACGATTGCCGATTTCTCGCCGCCGACCTGCGCGAGTCCGATATCCTGATGCTTCCACGGCTCCGGCAGATCTTGTGCGCAGAGCGAAAATGTCGCGGTGATGAGGATGAGGAGTTTGGGCGGGGTGTAGATTTTCATTGGTCAGGTTGTGCTTTGTGCAGCTTGGGTTTTCCACCTTTGAAATCCAGATTCGGCTTTGGAAGTGCCGCGCCGACGGAATCGCGCCACGCGTGGCGTTGTTCGCGGAGTGCATTCGTCTTGTCCGGCATTTCCTTCGCGAGATCGTGTGTTTCGGAAAGGTCGTCACGCAGGTTGTAAAGCTCGACGTGATCGTCCTTGAAAAATTCCAGCAGCTTCCACTTGCGCGCGCGGATGGCGCTCTCGGGCGTGGTCGTGTGGAAGAAGCGCGGGTAGTGGAAAAAGAGAGCGGCGCGATCGAGCTTTAATGCAGGATCTTTCAGCAGCGGCGCAAGGTCGCGCCTTCGCGGAAAGTGCGGGAGTCAACGCCTGATTGAAGACATCCACCCTGACGCGCCTTCACGCCTTCGCGGCAGGCGGCGGGAGCGGCAGCACCTCGAAGTCTGGATTTTTTTCCTCGAAGTAACGCGCGGTCCATTCACTCGGGAAGAGCACGACCCACACGCCGCGTGAATCGCGGGCTAGCGTGGCTCCGGTGGGCACGATCACCTTCGGCCGCCAGGAGTCCGTGCGGCGGCTGACGTCGTCAGCGGGCACCTTTTCCCGAATCCATCGCACGATGCTCCACGTCGCAGCTTCGCGGCGCGTGGGCGCGCCGTACTCCGTCTCCATTCGGTATTGCAGCACGTCGAATTGCAGTTCGCCGACCGCGCCGAGCAGCGGCAGGCGCGTGAGGGAGTCGGGCAGTTCGTAGGCCTGCGCCACGCCTTCTTTTAGTAGTTGCGAGAGGCCGTCGCGGAAGCGTTTGAAGTTCGCCGTCGTGTCGTTGTGGAGGAAGATGAACTTCTCGGGTGCAAAGCGCGGCATCTCGTCGAACGATACGTTCGGATCCTCGGCGAGCGTGTCGCCGATGTGCAGATCGTAATTGCCTACAAGTCCGACGACATCGCCGGCGTACGCCTCATCCACGGTTTCGCGTTCGCGGGCGAAGAGGCGCTTTGAATTCGCGAGTCGGATGCGCTTCCCGGAGCGCGGATGCGTCACTGTCATATCGCGACGGAAAACGCCGGAGACGATGCGGACGAATGCGACGTGGTCGCGATGCCGCGGGTCCATGTTTGCCTGGATCTTGAATACGAAACCAGAAAAGCCCGTCGCGTCAGGTGCGATAGGGCCGCCGGCGCTATTTCGCGGCGTGGGAGGCGGCGCGAGCGCGAGGAAACGCCTGAGCAGCAGATCAACTCCGAAGTTGTTCGCCGCGCTGCCGAAGAAGACAGGCGTCACTTTTCCGGCGCGGACTTCATTCAGATCGAACGCGGTGCCCGCACCTTCCAAGAGTCCGATCTCATCGCGGAACCGCGCATACACATCGGCATCCATCGCAGCGCGCACGAGCGGATGCTCGATGCCGGTGACTTCGACCGGCGCGCGATACGCTCCGCCCGGCGTCCTTTCAAACAGATGCACCTCGCGCGTCTCGCGGTCATAGACACCGCGGAAATCGGGGCCACTTCCGAGCGGCCAGTTCATCGGCAGTGCGTGAAGGCCGAGCACTTTTTCCAGTTCGTCCAGCAGTTCGAGCGGCGGGCGCGATGGCCGGTCGAGCTTGTTCATGAAGGTGAAGATGGGGACACCGCGCTGGCGGCAGACTTCGAAGAGCTTGAGCGTCTGCGCCTCGATGCCCTTGCCCGCGTCTATGATCATCACCGCCGCGTCCACTGCGGTGAGGACGCGATACGTGTCCTCGGAGAAATCCTTGTGGCCCGGTGTGTCGAGGAGATTCACGACGCAGTCGCCGTACTCGAATTGCAGCACTGTGGACGACACCGAGATGCCGCGCTGCTTTTCCAGCTCCATCCAATCGCTCGTGGCCGAGCGCTGATCCTTTCGCGCCGTCACGCTGCCCGCGAGTTGCACCGCGCCGCCGTAGAGGAGGAATTTTTCGGTCAGCGTGGTCTTGCCGGCATCGGGATGCGAGATGATGGCAAATGTGCGACGGCGCGCGACTTCACGCGCGGCGTCGGCGGGCAGGGTCGTTTTTTCGGAATGGGTCTCGGTCATGATGGTGGCCACGCGGTTAGCAAACAGCTCGGAGCAATCCAGCGCTCCACACAGGATGCACAGGCCCGCGGCGTGTGCGCAACATTCACCATTCCGGCGAAGCCGCGCGCGCGAAACCGGCGGCTGCATTCAGTGAATATTTTGCAGAGTCCTGATGCTCGGCACGTCCAAAATGCACTGCCATGCTTGCCCTGACGCGAGTGCGCCGTCGCACGCTAGAAATGAACGGCAACGCCAACGCCGATTCCGACGGTCTGATACGATGCGCGCGTGGTCGTCGAGTCGTTGTCCACGAAATAGGCGGACGCATTGCCACTCCAGCGGTTGCTGAATTGATAGACGAAATTCAGGCCGACAAGATTGCGCGAATCCTGGCGGGGCGCACTGGTGTAGTCGCTGTATTGATAGGAATAGTAGAGCTGTGCGTGGAGGGATTGCCGAAGCTGATGAGTCACGCCGACGGTGACGCGATGCGAGTTGCGGTTATCGGCAGACGGGAAGCTGAAATGGTCCGAGAAATTATAGCCGAGAAAGAAAATGGTCTGGTCGCGATTGAACGCCCATTCCTTCGAGACGCCTGCGGACAAGGCAAGGGCCTCCGCGAGTTGATCGCCACTGCGGATGCTGGCATACCACGAGGGCTCGATGCCGACGTAGATTCGGATCGAGTCCTTCGTCGGCTGATAATTCAGGAACGCCGATCCGCCGATGCCCCAGAAGCTGGACTCATCGAACCTTGAGTAGATGAAGGACTCGATGCGCGCATTCAGCGAAAGTGAAAGCCCATGGCCAAGGGGCTGATCAAACGCGCCATTGATGCTCGGCAGGAGAAGGAAATCACCACTGCCGTGGTTTCCAGCAGAAAGCGCGTTGGATACATATTCGCCACGCAGCGACACCGAGAACCGCATCTTTTTGAAAAGCGATTTATCCGCCAGAGGCCGAATGTCTCCCAAATCTTCAACCACGGCCACCGGCTGCTCGGTCGTGCCACGGGATGTCTCCACGATTTCTGTCAACTGGAACACCCTGTCGCGATCAGCAAAGGCCGTAGCCGCAAGGCTGGTGACGATGAGAAGTGATGTAATTACGGGATGTGATTTCACGGAGTATTGAAATGTCGGAGAGTTCGCGCGCTTCGCCTAGATTCAGACGCGAGGTGGCTGAACGGGGTCTCTGACCGGCGGAGGCACGACCACGACCGGAGGCTTGACGAGGACTGGCGGGGGCGTTTGCACGGGTGCAGTCTGCGCTGGTTCCACGATGACAGGTCGCGGAATTTCCACGAACCGCCGAATGGCCGGATTCACCACTGCGGAATCAATCGCATCGGCATGATGCAAGCCGGGGAAGTGAAATGCGGACTTCGCGTTTTTGATCTGGATCCCGGGATCCTCGGGCAGCGGGCCCATCGAGTAGAGCTTGCCCCTGTTTGCCTCGTTTGGATCAAACTGGAAGAGGTACGCCTTGTGATGGATCACCTTCACCGCCCATCCCGCCGGGACCTTCACCCGTTCACCATTCACGGTGACGGTGATCGATCCGCGAAGCACGGCCACCATGTCGGGCGCGACTTTGCAGAGCGTGCCGGTGATTGCCGCAGTCAGCGCCGGAGTTTTGATCGTTCCAGTCCCCTGTCCGGGTGCGACGTAAAAAAGCATGTCGCCTTTTTCCAAAGAGAGCGTGCGGGACTTTGCCTCAAAGGAAAATACGGAGTTCTGCCCGACACGCACGAGGCTTGTGTCCTTGAACTGCAGTTCCGCGCGCGATTCGCTGCCGGTCTGCACAAAATGATTTGCCTTCACGACTGCCGAGACGACCGCAGCGCGACGGCCGGCAGCTTTGCCCCCCGCAACTTCGCCGATGGTGACCGTGTTCTCGACACGGGTGATCGTGGCGGAATCAAAAGAACTCGCGCACGCGCTCATCGTCGCGATTCCGCACATCGCTGCCGATACCGAATTACGAATGCTGGAAAGTGCGTGCGTTCTCATCTTGGTTCTTGTCCGACTTCCGCGGAGGGCCGTCAAGCTGGAGCGCACTCCGCGCGTGCATCCGCATCGCTGCGTCGTCTTAGAGCCTGTACGGAACTTCATATTGCAGCGGGGCCAAAGGCCCTGAACAAGCCAGCCTAGGGCTGCGCCCTGGGTCAACGGCAACAGAAGGATCAAAGCCCTTGTACTGAGGAGACGGTGGGATATACTACAAAAAAGCCAAGAGCGCAGGCGTCGGAGGCGCATTCTGATAGCCCTTAGTGTAGTCCATCCTGCGGTCCCCA
>JAYVRQ010000256.1:0-6254 GCA_043776145.1 Chthoniobacteraceae bacterium | reverse complement strand
CTGCCGCTGCCGGTGTCGGTGATGTCGTGCCAGTCGTTCGCGAGCATGGTCGTGCTCCACTGCGCGCCATATATGACGCCGCTCACGCCCGCCGGCTGCGTGAAAGTGAACGTGCAGATTCCGCCGCCGAGCACCGGCTGCGGGAGCAGCGCGATGTTCGCGGTCGCGGGATCCTGGCCGGGGCCGAAGAATGCGAACGCAGCGAGATTCGGGATGCCGGTGTGGTACGTATCCGCGAGGCTGGCTGCGTTGCCGCTGTTGCTCGTCGTGCCATACCAGGTCAGCCGCCAATTCTGAACCGGGCTCAGGACGGCGAGGCTCGCGGGGCGTGTGGTGTTGCCGCTGCCGTTGCTGGTGTTCGTGAAAGTGATCGTGTCGCTGTAATCGCCGACTGCGAGGCTGTTCGCAGCGGAGTTGATCGTCGCGGTGACGGTCGTGCTCGCTCCCGCCGCAAGCGTGCCGCCGGTTGCGGAGAGATTCAGCCACGCCGCAGTTTTTCCCGCGGTCCAGTTCATCGTGCCGACGCCGCTGTTCGTGAGCGTGTAGCCCGCGCTCGCGGGCGAAAATATTCCGCCGACCGGCCCGCTCGACGCGAGTGCCCCGGCTGGCGTGACCGCGAGCACCGGCGCGGCGGCAGCGACCGTGTAGTTGTTGCTCGCGCTCGTCGTCACGCCCGCTGCGCTGTCCGTCGCGGTGATCGTGTAGTTCACCACCGTGCCTGTGGCTTGCGCGGGGATCTGCGCGGTGAAAGTGCCGCCAGTGGAAAGTCCGGTCATCGTCACGTTCACGGGCGTCGGCGTGTTCGTGGTGACGACCTTGATGTCGTCGAGGCTCATCTTCGATGCTGCCCCATTCGGGCCGGAGCCTGCGAATTGGAAGCGCAGCATGAGCGTGTTCACGCGCTCGGCGGCGGTGAGATCGTAGTGATATGGCTGCGCGGTCGTATCGGCTTTCACCGTGTAGTCGTGGTTGCCTCCCGAAACTTCGCTGATGCGCGTGGTCCACGCTGTGCCGTTCGTTGAAGTTTGAAATGCCCACCCATTCGTGCCCGTGAGAGCCGCCGTGGAGATGTAGAATTCCACGTAGCCCGCAGTGCCCACGGCATTGATTGCACTCGTCGTCGTGATCGCGCTCTGACCGAGCGTCGGCGAGCCGCGGTTGATCTCCATGCCATTCGTGTTGCCCGCGCCGTGGTTCGCCGCAGTCGTCTGGCTGAATGGATTCGGCGGGCCTCCGCTGGGGAAGGTGATGGTCCATGCGTTATTTGTGCCCGTGCCCGTCCAAGTCGTGATGGCTGCCGAGGCCATCGTCTCGGTGAAGACCGTGTTCTGCGATGACGTGCCCGCGGTGTAGCTGAGTACCACATTTCCCGCCGCCAGCGTGCGGACGCCGAGTGGCTGCACGTTCGCTGTCACCGTCACGATGTCCGTATTCGTCGGCGCGGCGGGCGATGTCGTAATTGCGGTGATCGTCGGCGACCCGGAGACGGCGACGGTGAGCACGAAGCTCGTGCTCGTGGAAAAGGTGCCGTCGCTCACGCTCACGGTGATCGTCGCCGTGCCGGTCTGCCCGGTGGCGGGCGTGATCGTGAGCGTCTTGCCCGGCGCTGTGCCGCCGATGACGACGTTCGCATCGGGAACGAGCGTCTGATTCGAGGAGGTCGCAGTGACTCCGAGATTCACCGTCGAAGCCGACTCCGCATCGCCGATGGTGAATGCGATGGCCCCGGTCGCCGTGTTCGGCGCAATGCTCTGATTCGCGATGGCGGAGACGGTCGGCGCGGTGTTGAAGCTCGCGAGTTGCGTGACCAGATTGTTGTAGGCTGTCTGCCGCGCGGCAGTCATCGCACCGACGCCGCCTGCGAGGAGATTGGTCGCCTCGTAGGGATCATTCAGCACGTCATAAAACTCGTCCGCACCGAGGCCGAAATTGTAGCGGATGAGCTTGTATTGCGAATCGCGCAGCACGCGGCCTGTGCTGGCGAGCGTCGGGAATGCGAGGTCGAAGTAATCGCCGAACACCTGCGATCGGAAAGTCGTCTGCGCGGGATTTTGCAGCACCGGCAGGAGGCTCTGCGAATCGAGCACGGTGCCGCCTGGCACGGTGCTCGCAACGTTGATGCCCGCGAGTTCGAGCACTGTGGAGTAGAGATCCACGAAATGCGTGAGCACATCTGACGTGCGGTTCGGCGTCACGACATCCGGGCCAGCGATGATCAGCGGCACGCGGATGGCACCCTCGTAGAGCGTTGCCTTGCCGTGGTTCGCGGAATATGGTGTCTGTAGGACTCCCGGCGCAGTGCCATTGTCGCCGATGAAAATCACGTTTGTCTTCGTGAGATCCACCGATTGCAGGAGGCGGCCGATTTCCGTGTCCATCGCCTCAATGGTCGCGTTGAAATAGTTGTGCGGGTTCGCGAGGATGTCGGCGCTCGTGCCGGAGAGCGCGGCGTAGGCGGGGGTGACGATGAGATTCGTCGGCGGCTTTTGGTAGGATGGTGACACGGAGATGATATGCGGCGCATTGAACGCGAGCCACGTCACCCACGGCTTGCCCGCGGTCGTCTGCGTATTGATGAATGACACTGCGTCATTCACCTGATCCGTCGTCGCGTAGGTCGTGGACGTGGAGGCGATGGTCGTCGTGCCGTCGGTCACCACTTTCGGCCAACTATAGTAGTCCGAAATTTGCCCCGCGAGAGAGCCGGAGAATGAAGGCCAGCCACCGGTCGTCACCGGCGCGGTGTTGCCACCACCGAGGTGCCATTTGCCAATGTGCTTGAGCTGATAGCCGAGCGCGCTGTTCGCGGCGAATGCGTCCGGCAAAGTGAACTCCGTGCTCTTGAGTGAATTGTTCGACGCCGTGCCGCCCGCGACATTCGCCGTGCCCGTGCGGAAGCCGTAGCGCCCTGTGAGCACCGAGGACCGCGACGGCGAGCAGACCGTATAGGTGTAGGCGTGCGTAAATTTTACGCCGCCACTGGCGAGCGTCGCAATGTTCGGCGTCGCGGGCAGACTCGCGCCAGCGCTGCTGTTAAAAACCGAGGTGGCGTCGAGCCCGAAGTCGTCGGCGATGATGATGAGGATGTTCGGCGGTTGAACGGTGATGATGAAAGTCGTGCTCGTCGTCGTAGTGCCATCGTTCACCGTGACGGTGATCGTCGCCGTGCCGACCTGCCCGCTCGCGGGTGTGACCATCACCGTGCGACTCGTGCCGCTGCCGGCGAAGGTGATGTTCGCATTCGGCACGAGCGCCGTGTTGCTCGATGTCGCAGTCACCGTGAGGCTCGCCGCCGCCGTCTCCGCATCGCCTATGGTGAACGCAATCGCGCTCGTCGTGTTGTTTCTCATCGTCGTCACAGGCGAGATGCTCGTGATCGTCGGCGGCGTATTCGGAGTCACCGGATAGCTGGCGGTCGCGGTCTGCGCGACGGTGGCCGTGGCGTATCCGTTCGTGTCGTAGGTCGCGATTGCGGTGCGGTTGACGCGACCGTACTCGGTGCTGCTCGTGGCGAGCGCGGTGTAGCTGGAGTTTGCCGAGATTCCCGTGGAGACGATGCCTGTGGCCTTGTTGGTCCAGGGGTTGTTGTTGTTCGGCGATGCATCCACGGAGTAGGTGCCGCCTTCGATCGCGCTCCATGTGAGAGTGACTATATTGTTCGTCACGTTTGGCGTGCTGATCGTGAGCGGCTTGCTCGGACCGCCGAGGAACTGCTGCGTGAGGGGCGTGTCGGCATTCATCTGGGCCGCGGTACGGGCGCCGCCCGTGGGATTGCCGTAAAATTGCCGCCCGATGTTGTAGGGATATGCAGGCGTTCCGTCCGGTTTGATTGTACTGAAGTAGGCATACGTGCCGGGTGGGTTCGGAAACTCCGGCGTCACGCACATGCGTCCGTTATATTGGTCCAAATCGAAATCGCGCACGGTGGCGCCCGTGGTCTGCGTGAAGCCGAGATCGCCGAGGTAATCATTATCCTCAATGTAGCGACCGAGCGGGCGGGTGCCACTCACGGCGGGGCCATATTCGGTGCTTAACAGCGTCGTTGACCGATTATTCTGCGCCACCGCCGCCCAGGCTGGCAGCGTTGTGCGTCCGGTGGTGGAGAGATTCGCAGTACCGTTCGCGCCATCACGCGGCACGTAGCCGGAAACCATCCGTCGCACGCCGCTCGCGGCATTGTTCGGATCGGAGTAACCGTATGGGCCGTAAACCGGGTAGCCATCCGCCGCCCAGGCGATGATCGGCGAATGTGCGGGAGCCGTGACAGCTTCGGTGTAGCGGTTCGTCGTCGAGTTATAGCTAACATGATCGCCGAGCTGAAAGCGCAGCGCGATCGGATGCACATGATAGTGATAGTTATTCCCCGCCTGATGCGCGAGCGCCGGATCGAAAGTGACCGATTCATTCACATAGGCATCGCGGTTCCAGATACCGTCGCCGGGGTTCGCCTCCGTGCCACCGTTCACATACGAGAAGGCATCGCGATTGTCGAAAAAGGAAACGCCATTCACAAAACGCCCGATGACCCCGAGGCCCGTGAGCGACTTCGTCCCCGGCACCGCTGGCACCCGAGGGATGCGGTAAATCGTGGCCGTGTTCGACGGGAAGTTTGGGAAGTCCGTCGTCTTCGCCGCATTGAGATACCACGGGCCCATGATGTGCGACGCGAGTCCGCTCGTGCGGATATAGACCCAGCTAGCCGAGTGATTGATCTCGTTCACATCCGCATATGCGGGATTCGTCTGCGTGCCGCTGCCGCGGGACCACGGGCTGCTGGATGATGCCGAGATGGAAGTGGTGCCCGCCGTTTCATTCGCGGTGCTCGTGTAGATGCGCGCATATTTCCCGGAATTCGCCGTGAACCACGACGTGAGCTGCGGGTCGGCGTGTGCCGTGATGGATAGGGCGACGGAGATGACTCCGGCGAAAATACGTGCGAGGGGAGAGGGCAGGAAACGAACGTGCATGGGTGAGCGATTTCGTTCACTGAAGCACTCTATTGTAAGCATCGTGTGTTGCTTTGGCGGTATCTTGTTAAGGGCGTGTAAAACCGTTGAATCCGGTGGCGAAGTGATCTCTTCACCATCGTCTCCCGATCACATTCTCCGAATGCTCCAGCCGGGGCGGGCCTGCCCGTCTCAGTTCACATTCCTGTGCTGAAAGACAGTGCCGTCGAGACGCCGCGAGCCGGGGCCTCCGAAGCGGACGTCGAATTTCTCCGCGGTCGCCTTGCCTTCGATCCGGAGGGAGTGTCTGCCGGACGCGAGGTGTACCGGCACGAACGACCACTCGTATCCGTGCGGCCAGTTCTGCGCCTGCCCATCCACAAAGATGCGCAGTTCAGCCGCGCCCCGGAGTTGGAACTGATACACGTCGGTTCCCGTGACATTGAAAGAGGCATCCAGCGTGAATGCCTCGCCTTTGGCCACTCCGCCAGTCTGCAGCCAGTCGTCGGCCTTTTGCACGATCGTCTTTTTCCCGCCCGCGCGTGCGATCGTGAATCCATCGGAGTAAAGGTGTGCGGAATTCGGCGACGATGCGGGCAGCGCCGCCGGTGGTTTCACCCGCACGATGAATGGTTCGCCGAAGACCTGCTTTGAGTCGCCGATGAGCGCGACAGGCTGGATGCGTGCGTCCCCCTGACCGAGCACCCGAGGATCGATCGTCGCAGTGCCGCCTGCCGATTCGATGCGGGCGATTTCATCGAGGTTGTTGAAAAAGAGAATCGCCTTCGCACCAGGAGCCTTGGCGGTGATGTTCAGTGGCTTGTCCCATGATACGGACGCGGGTGGCGGAGTGACTTGCAGTGCGGTCTCACCATTGCGGATCACGATCGGGATGGTGATGCCGCCGCGTGTGAGGATGGGATCATTCCCGCTGGCCGCGATGGTGAGTTCGTGATGACCGTCGGCGGTGTCCGAGGTGTTGAATTGAAGCGACTTGCCGGGAGGCACTGCGGCGATGCGCCGTCCATCGAGGAAGAACTCGAACACGCCCGCTGTGATGCCGTCGGACGAGTTCGCCGTGGGTGAGAATTGCACGATGCCTTTTAATGTCGCACCGGACTTCAGATCACCGAGCGACACGGTCAGCGTCTTTTTCCAAGGAGCGCAGAGTCCGTCGCCCACGATGAGCAGTTGGTATGGCCCGGCGAGCGACTGGTAAAATGCCTCTGCGAGCGTGCAGCCCTGCGCATAGTGGTAATGAATGAAGGGCGAGGGAAATTTCGGCTGCACCGCGTAGGGTTCGGTGAC
>JAYVRQ010000255.1:0-6263 GCA_043776145.1 Chthoniobacteraceae bacterium | reverse complement strand
CACGGGGCAGGCTGATTTCCCATCGGTCTGGAATCTCAAGTCCCGCAAAGGCGAGCATATCTTCCTCAACTGGAGCTGCGACACGCCCGCCGTGCGCTCTGTCCTGATGGACTCCGCGCTCGGGCTGGGTGCCGCGCCCGTTCCCGGCAACCGGCTTAGCCAATTGCATTGGGAATGGAAGGGTCGCGACTGGTTCCTCAAACGCATGGAACAACTGGATGACATGCTGACCGAACTGCCTCCGCCAAAGTATCCCTTCCCCATCGACCCTGCCCGCGCCGATGACGGCGTGCGCATCTACAATCGTCTTTGCGCCGACTGCCACGAGCCCGGCCGCCCGCGCACGAACACACCCATCCCCATCGACGACATCCAGACCGATCGCGAACGCATGGACACCTGGCTGCAAGCCGCCGCAGATGAAGCGAATCGGCGTGTTAAAGAGATGGGTATCGTCCGGCCCAACATGGTGAAGAAATTCGGCTACTGTTCCCCGCCGCTGGATGGCATCTGGCTGCGCGCCCCGTATCTGCACAATGGCTCGGTGCCCAATTTGCGAGAACTTCTCGAACCCGTCGCCAAACGCTCGCCAGTCTTCCATCGTGGCTACGATGTCTATGATCCCGTGAACGTCGGTTTCATCGTCACCGGCCCCGAAGCCGAGCGCGCGGGCTGGCGGCACGATGTTCACGAGCGCGGGAATGGCAATCAGGGCCACACCTATGGCACCGACCTTTCGCCCGAGGAAAAAGAAGCTCTCATCGAGTATCTCAAACAGTTCTAGCCTGGCTCCGCTCACGATCATTTGTGGAGTCGAAGATTTGGCAACGCAAGGCTGGCGCACCCGGCGCGCGCTGTTCAATCTGCCGCGATGCGTCTCAATCGTTTCCTCGCCTCCGCCGGTCTCGGCTCACGCCGCGGCGTGGAAGAACTCATCCTTGCCGGGCGCGTGAAGCTCAACGGGCGTGTCGTCACCGACCTTGCCACGGTCGTCGGTCCCGAGGATTCCGTGAAAGTCGGCAGCCGCGTGTTGAAGAGCGAGGAGTCGCACACCGCCGTGCTCTTCAAGCCGCGCGGTTTTGTCTGCACGGCGAGCGATGAACTCGGTCGCCAGACCATTTTCGATCTGCTCCCCGCGAACTGGCCGCGTGTCCATCACGTCGGCAGGCTCGACCGCGAGAGCGAGGGGCTGCTGCTCGTCACGAACGACGGCGCGCTTTCGCTCGCGCTGACGCATCCGCGTTTCAAGATCGAAAAGGAATACGAAGTCCGCATCGACAAACCCTTCGATCCCGCGCACCGCGCGAAACTGCTGCGTGGCTTCCACATCATCGGCGGGCGCGCGAAGGCAGAGTCGGTCGATGTCGTGGGACCGCAGCTTTTGAAGATCGTGCTGCTGCAGGGGATCAAGCGGCAGATTCGGCACATGCTTTACGAGCTGGGTTACGAAGTGGTGCAGCTTTGCCGCATCCGCATCGGTCCGCTGAAAGCCGGGAAACTCCGGGTTGGCGAGTGGCGGCTGCTGACGCCGCGCGAACTGGCGGCGCTCAAGGGCGAGAAAACGCCGTAGCTGCTTCAGAACGCACCGTCGCGCAAATCGCGGAACGCTTCGCCGAGGCGCGCGATGACGTGCGTGGCGCTGAGCGACTCTTCGGATTCGGGGCCGCGCGTAATCGCGCATTCGGCGGCGCGTCCGCAGAGCCAGGCACCGAGGCGCGCGGCGTCGTAAAGCGCGAGCCCCTGTGCGGCGAGCGCGGCGAGGACGCCGGTGAGCACGTCGCCCATGCCGCCGCTCGCCATGCCGGGCGTGCCGGTGCTGTTGTAGCTGAGCGGAACGCCGGACTGGCCGACGACGGTGCGCGCACCTTTCAGCAGAAGCGTGAAGGGGAAGCGTGCCATGAATCGCTCCACCGTCTCGCGGCGGGAAAGCGCGGCGGATGCGGGAAAGAGCCGCGCCATCTCGCCGGGATGAGGTGTGAGCAGGCGCGGGCTGACGCAGGCATCGAGCAATTCGATGTGATGCGCGAGCGCGTTGAGCGCGTCGGCATCGACGATGACTGGCTGCGGCGCCTGCCCGATGATGGTGAGAATTTCATCGCGCCGCTCTGTGCCGAGGCCGGGGCCGATGGCGAGCACATCGTGACTGGCTTCGAGAATTTCGGGAAAAGACTCGACTGTTTTCACCATCACTTCCGGGGCGATGCGGGCGGCGATGAGCGGGCGGGTTTCCGGTGAAGTGTAAAGCGTGACGAGCCCCGCGCCCGCATGAACACAGGCTTCCGCGGCCATGATGGCCGCGCCGGTGAAGCCGGGCGAGCCCGCGAGGATGCCGACGCGCCCGCAATCGCCCTTGTGCAAATCGAAGCGGCGGCGCGGGAGCAGCGAGGCGAGATTTGCGGACGTGGCGACTTCGGCGGAGCCGGTGGGACTGGTCAATTCTTCCAGCGGCAGCACAGCGAGTCTTCCCACAAAATTCGTCGCCGCGTCGGCGAGCAGTCCCGCTTTGGCGCAGCCAATGGTGAGCGTGAAATCGGCGATCACCGCGTCGGGATCGGCGGCACCCGTGTCCCCATCCAAGCCGGTGGGAAGGTCGATCGCAAAAATCCGCGCGTGGTTTTCCGTGCGCAGCCGGTTGATCTCGCGCGTCGCGCCACGGATCGGCTCGCGCAGCGCGCCGCTTGCGCCGAGGCCGAGCAATCCATCGAGCACGACAAGCGTCCCGCTTTCCGCCAGCGCCGCGCGCGCGTTCAACTCCCGATGCTTCTTCGCCGTCAATTCCGCCCACTCGTTTTCCGCGAAGGCGGGCCGCAACTCGATCTCCCATCCAGACAGCGCGAGATGCCGCGCGGCGACGAGCGCATCGCCACCGTTGTGACCCTTTCCAAAAAAAACGACGGCGAGCGCGGGCGCGGGAAAAAACTGCCGCACGGCGCGGGCAATTTGTGCCCCCGCTTTCTCCATCAAATCCTCCGCGCGAATCCCCCCGGCAAAAGCGCGCTCCTCAATCGCCTTCATCTCCGCGCAGGTGACGATCATGGCGGGCGGGCGGGCGGAGTTAGTATCGCGCGTCGATCCCGGCGGCGATGGCGCTGGCGAGGCGCTGGCGGTAGCTGGAACTCAGGATGCGCGAGGCTTCCGCGCGATTGGTGAGGAAGCCGCATTCGCAAAGTACGGCGGGGCGCGCGTTGTGGCGCAGGACGAAATAGCCGCGTCGGCGCACGCCGCGATTGGCGGTGCCGGTCCCGCGCAAGATCGCGCTGTGGATGGACGCCGCGAGCGCGCCGCTGCCACCGCTGTAGTAGTAGGTTTCGATGCCGTATGCGCCTTCACGCGGCGCGGAGTTCAGATGGATGCTCACGAAGATCGCGCCGTAGGTGGAATTCGAAATGGCGCACCGCTGACCGAGCGGGACGAAGTAATCGCCCGAGCGCGTCATCACCGTGCGAAATCCGCGCGAGCGCAGCGCGGACGAGAGCCGCCGCGCGATGTCGAGTGTGTAGGGTTTTTCCGCGATGCGCTGGCCGGGCGCGCCGCCGCGATCATGCCCGCCGTGGCCGGCGTCGATGACCACCGTCACCGCCGAGGCAGGGGAGACGGTGAGGAGCAGACTGAGCAAAACAAAAAGGAGGCCGAGTCGTTTCATGCAGGAGAGGCGCAGACCCTTTTCAAAACGCGCGGCGATTGCCAGAGGAATTTTGCGTGCGCATTTCATCACGAATGGCCGGATCGCGCCGGGAGCAGGATTTGGAAGGTCGTCTGGCGCGTGCTGCTCGTGGCGCGGATCGCGCCGCCATGCTGCTGCACGAAGCCGAGCGCCACAGTGAGGCCGAGCCCGGTCGCGTTCCCCTTTTTTCGCACGGTGTAAAACGGCGCGAAAATTTTCCCCATCGCCTCTTTGGTAATGCCGGGGCCGTCATCGGTGACGGTGAGCGACAGCCACTTGATCGCCTTTTTCGCCGAGCCCGCCGTAGGGGCCGGTGCGCCGGTTTGCAGTTCGATCGTCACCGTGCCGCCGCCCGCCGTCGCATCGCAGGCATTGCGCACGACTTCGAGGATTGCGGTTTTTATGCGCCCGACATCCGCCCAAATCTTCGGCGTTTCGTCCGGGCAGCGGATTTCGAGCGCGGTCTTCGGCCCGGCCATTTCGTCGAAAGCGGGGCGCAGCCGGTGGAGCAATTCGGAGAGATCGAGTTCGCGCCAGACCGCGCTGGAAGGGCGCACCAGCGAATGCGTGCGGTCCATCAAATCGCTCGCGGCGCGCGCGCCATCCTGGATTTTCGCGAGCCCTTCCATGGTGGGTTTGTCGAGTTTTTTGTTGTCGAGCAGCAGCCCCAAATAGCCATGAAAAAGCGTGAGGATGTTGTTCATCCGATGCGCCAGCCCGCGCACGAGTTGATCCTGAAATTCCGAATGTTCGATCTGCATTGATGCAGAACTGACTGAGCAGGATGGATACCCGAGCGATTGGCGTTTCGTTTTTCAACGGGCTCGCTCATGGGAATGGAGCCGCGTTTTCAAAAAAAAGCGCGGACTCAGGCGAGTAATCCCGCCTGACGGAGCGCGGGTTCGTTGACCGGCAGCGCAGGATCGGCGAGGGAGCGACGGCCTTCGGGGGTGAGGTCGAGGAGTTCGTGCCAGCGATTCGCGAGGGGAAAATTTTCGCGCGCCTGGTAGCGCATGAGCGGGCTGGGGGAAGCGGGTGAGCCGGTACGCAGCCATGTGCCGTCGCAGGTGAGCACGAGATCGACGGCATCGACGCTGAAGAGCCGGCACACTTCCGCGCAGAGGCCTGAGTCGTCCGCGATTTCGGGCAGGGTGACTTGCCGGAGAAAACGATTCGCGTTTTCCACCGTCTCAGGAAATGGGACGCGGACGGTGCCGGCCTGCGCGAGAGCGGCGAGGAATGCTTTCGTTTCCGATGCGTCGAAACTGAGCGCGAGGGCGTTGGGGCCGAGCATTCGCATGGGGACGCCGGGCTGGAGATTTACTTTGCCGTCGGCGGGGCGGAGTCGGAGGCCGATGGCGCAGTCGCGAACGATGTGCGGCTGCGGGGTGCGCACGGGCTCGCTGTGGCAGAGGAGCGTGCTGCGGAACCAGCGATGGTAGAGCACGTCCATGAATTGCTGGGCGCGGAGGAAGTCGGGATCGAGCTCGGCGAGCGAGGCGCGGACGGGTGAGGGGACGTGCTCGAAGGGCATCGAGGCGTAGTGCGCTTCGGAGAGGAAAAGCAGGCCGTGGCGCGTGGCGTGCGCGGTGAAATCGAGGAACGTGCAGGGGTCGTTCACGAGGCCGAGTTCGTCGTGGAAAAGGAGCGCGGGCGATTTGCGCGCCATGTCGGCGACGGCCTCGCGGAGGAGCGCGGAGTAGGCACCGGGCTGGCCGGCGGTGCATTTCGCGAGGACGTCGAGGATGCGGCCGACGTAGTCGATCTGCGCCTGTGGGTTGGGCTCGCGCGCGATTTCAGCGAGGAGAAATTTTCGCATCCCCGCGAGCACGCCCCAGCCGGGGAGCACATTGTAGCTCACGTAGGCGACGCCCGCCGGTGCGAGGGCGCGGGCGCAGACAGCGAGGAGGCGGTCTTTCACCTCATCCTGCACCCACGAGTAAACGCCGTGCGCGATGACGTAATCGAAAGCGCCCGGCTCCGGCTCGAACACGCGCAGATCGTCGCGCAAGAACCGCGCGTTGCCGATTCCGCATACGGAACGCGCGGCTTCGGCGGTGGCGATCTGTTTCGTGGAAACATCGACGCCGGTGAACTGCGCGAGTGGGAGCCGCTCGGCGAGCGGGAGAAGATTCATCCCTTCCGCGCAGCCCAGCTCCAGCACGCGGCAGCGATCCGGCGCGGCGGCGGGCATTCCGAAAAGCCGCGCGATCACGCCGATCCGCGCCGGATGCGAATGCGGGATCGCGCCATGTCGGTAGGGAATGGCGTCGTAGCGCGCGCGGAGAGGGTCGGTCATCCGTGCAGCAGAGCAGAAGTGCGCGCGCGAAACCAAGCGCAAGCTCGCGCCGATGGTGGCTCCCTTTCAAAACCCCTGTCGTGTTTCGCTTCGCTCAACATGACAGGGTTTTTTTTCAAACTGAGCCACTAACCTCGCGGCCTACGGATGCGTGACGGCGAGGCGGAAGAATCGCTTCGGCAAAAGCGTGAGGTCGGTGTTGTCGGTGATGACGACCACGCCCG
Organism: Chthoniobacteraceae bacterium; assembly: GCA_043776145.1. Lineage (GTDB taxonomy): Bacteria > Verrucomicrobiota > Verrucomicrobiia > Chthoniobacterales > Chthoniobacteraceae > JANLQB01. The sequence continues at coordinate 76 of JAYVRQ010000255.1, read as the reverse complement.
CGTTGTCGGACACGGTGACTCCGGCGAGGCTGCTCCAGGCGCCGCCCGCGGGGAGCGTGGCGATGGCGGTCCACGA
>JAYVRQ010000254.1:0-6265 GCA_043776145.1 Chthoniobacteraceae bacterium | reverse complement strand
ACCACTTCCGCATACGCCGCGATCCGGTTGCTGAGCGCCGTGAGTTCATCCGCCGTCACCCCGAAATCCGCCAGCCTCGGCGCACCCGCCTCGGGCGGCGTGGCCGTCTGCGCGTCGAGGATTTCCCTCGCCTTGTCGTGAACGCCGAGCGCCTTGTCGTCGATGTCCGCATCGGCGAGCCGGATGAAATCATCGCGCTCCAGATCGCTGAACGCGCAAAGCTGCGTGTCACCCTTCGCACTCCCGTAAGCGCACAGCGCCCCTGCCACGAGCAGCGCCTCCTCCACCAGCAAATCGGTGAGTTCCTGCTTCCCGAGCGCCACCCCCGCCCGCGCGGACCGCTGCACCTCCGCCAGCGCACCGATGACATTCACATGCTGCACAAAAGGGTCGTACGCATTCTTAAATCCCGCCAGCGTCGCCCACGTCGCGCGATGGTCGTCGCACACCTTTTTGGTCGAGAGCAGCATTTTCAATTTCGAGTCTTGTTTTGAGTCCATGCGGGAAGCCACATGCAAAGCCCGTGCCCGCCGGCGAGCTTTGCGCGTCCGCCGACGGTGTTTGCGTAATCCCCGATGACCGTTGCGCGAACACAGGTGGCCGCTAAGCGAGGGAAAATGCCTGGCATCCGCATGAAAACGGCCACTGCGCGAGCCCCGGCAGCTTTTGCGAAAAACACGCCCGCCTTTGTGAGTCATCCGATTGGCCAAAAGCCGCCGCCGTTCTCAGTGCTGCCCTAAAACTTCTCAATGGCGCGACCGCCGCCGCCCATCGCGCGCCCCCGGATGCTCCAAGCGTAACCGCCATCCGCCTTCGCGTCCCCGTCGATGCGCAAAGCGCACCATCTTGGAACCCTCGCTCCCAAGTTGCACTTGGGAGCGCGCTTTTCCCCGAAGCTGTGCTTCGCCCCGCCGAAGTGAAACTTCGCCGACAGGGGCATTCCCAAGTGCAACTTGGGAACGAGTGAACAAGGTCATTCACCCATGCGCCCTGCGGAACTCCAGCCTGCCAGAGGGCTCGAAGCCTAATGGACCATTCTATTTTTTTTCAGGTAGAAGATGGCCATTAGCAGCGGGAGCAAACCGACGATTAGCCACAGATAGCGGTTTCGGGCTGGTGCTTGCGCCTCGGTTGGCTGGTTGTCGGATTTTTCGGGGGACGCAGCGGGAGTAGTGGCTCCTTGAGCGGAGGGACGGGTTTCTTTTCCGGCGGGGCCGGGCGGCGGTGGTGCCGTTGCGGGCGGGGTGAAAGACTCCACGGGAGGTAGAGAGGGGTCGATTTCGCGGAGTTGTTTTGCCAGGGCGATCCGTTCCGCGTGGCTCCACCAGTAATTGTCATTGAAAGGAAGTTTGATGCCAAAATCCTTGGAAATCAATTGGCAGAAGATGTCTTGGTCCTGTGCATATACAGCATGAGAAGCTCCCGTGTCGAATCGCCGCACCTCCTCAGGATCAGGCCAGATTTTCGGATCCAGCAATGCGGAAAATAAGATCGGCTTTCTCGATGCAGGAGGAGCTTTCAACAAGGCAATGCCAACATTGGTCAGCATTGCCCGATCTGGTCTGTGCAGACCCGCTTCGAGGACGGAGTAGGCTTTTTGTTCGAGGGCAAATTTCAATGCGCGTTCTATCTTAATCCTCAGATCATGCGACTCCTCGGATGTGTGAGCACTCGACGTGACTAATTTTTTCAATTCTTCGACTTCAGCCTCGGACAAAGCACCAAGTCCTTGGCAAGTGAACAATAACACCGCGACAAAAATACATGAGAGAATGTGATTACACATCGGTCGGTGCATTCATGGTGTCGGAGAATGTTGCGAGCCGTCGTTGATCCAATTGCCGCCTTGATACCGCACTTTCAATTCCATAAACCAATCCACATTCGGGCTGACCCGATACCATCGCTTCCCAATCTGCAACCGAACAAACTCCCGAAAGTCGATCCTCCATGCGAAAGTCATTCCTTCTGTCATGCCAACATTTGCCGGACTGTTTATAGTTGGCTTACCAGAAGAAGTCACCTGTCCGCGCGCGTGGTCGCGTGGTGTGGAAAGCGTGGAAAGAGGTCGCTTCTTGAAACTCGCTCGTGGTAGCGGAGGCGGAAGTTTGCATGGGTGGTTTAACGGCATTCAAATTGTAGCACTGCCAATAGAATAAGAGCGAGTTTCAAGAAGCGACCCCTTTCTCAAGAAGCGACCCTTTCTCACGTTCTCATGTGCAACTTGGGAACGAGGGAACGAAGTATTCCCAAGTGCAATTTGGGAACGAGTGAATTCCATGAGTCGCTCCTATTTCCTTCGCAGGTAGAAGATGGCGATTGCCAGCGGGACCAGACCCATCATCAGCCAGAGATAGCGGTTGCGTGCGGGTACTAACGCGTCGGTCTGCTGGCTGTCGGGTTTTCCGGGCGATGGAGCGGGGACTTCTTGAGCAGGAAGGTGGGTCTCTTTTCCGGCGGGTTCAGGCGGCGTTGGTATGGTCGCGGGTGGGGTGAAGGTTTCCACGAAAGGTAGAGAGGGGTCGATTTCGCGGAGTTGTTTTGCCAGGGCGACTCGTTCCGCGTGGCTCCACCAGCGATTGTCATTGAAGGGAAGTTTGATGCCAAAATCCTTGGAAATCAATTGGCAGAAGATGTCTTGGTCCTGTGCACGCACAGCGTTAGAAGCCCCTGTATTCATCCGCCATCGCTCCTCAGGATCGGGCCAGAGTTTCGGGTCCAGCAATGCGGAAAACACGATCGGCTTTCTCGCCGCTGGAGGAACTTTCAAAAGAGCAACGCCGACATTGGTCAGCATTTCCCGATCCGGTCTGTGCAGACCCGCTTCGAGGACGGGGTAGGCTTGTTGTTCGAGGGCGAATTCCAATGCGTGTTCTATTTTAGCCCTCAACTCATACCACTCCTTATCTGGTTTGGATATGTCACGACGCGCCGTGGCTAATTTTTTCAATTTCTCAACCTCAGCCTCGGACAAAGCTCCGAGTCCCTGGCAAGCGAACACCAGGCCTGCGACAAAAATTGATATGAAAACGAGATTACGCATCGGTCGGTGCCCTCATGGCGTCGGAGAATGATTCGAACCGTCGTCAATCCATTCGTTGCCGTGATACCTCACCTTCAATTCCATATACCAACCCACATTCGGGCTGACCCGATACCATCGCTTTCCAATCTGCAACCGGACAAACTCGCGGAAGTCGTACTTCCATGCGAATGTCATTCCTTCTGTCATGCCAGCACTTGCCGGACTATTTATATTTGGCTTATCGGAAGAAGTCACCTGCTCGCGCGCGTGGTCGAGTGGCGTAGTCCCTACGCCACCACTATACGGCACGTAAGGTTCGTCGTTTTCGTCCCTGTTCTGAGGATAGGAGTCGTCGTTTCCAGCGATATCCTCGGGCTGCGGCCATGGCAGAATAATTCCGTTGAATTGGTTGGCACCGTTTCGCAAACTATAGAGCCGTGGATATATTGGAAAATCGTTAAAGGCACCCGGTGAAATATGGGAAGGGTTATTCAGGGTGATTTGCATTTGGCGTGTCACATCCCATTGTTTGCTAACCCCGTCTGACCATTTGGCAGGCTCCGCACTATTGTTATCAATAACATGTAGACCGTTTGGAACCGGGTAGTCCTTATTATGATCCTCCTTGAGGTTTGGAAAATCCGCCCCTAGAACAAACAGATCGGCCGGCAGGATGGTGAACGTGAAGCCGACGCGATCTTTTAACGAATAACTGCTTTGACCACCAGTGTTCACAAATTCATGATCCGGTTTATGATTGAAATCTCCGTTGGCCCAAACAATCCAGACCTTCGTCGTTGCGAGAGTCGGTCCGCCATTCTTGAGCCTGACCGTGACGTCGGTGGTTCTGGAAGTGTTGTCCCGGGCCACGCGCCGTTTTAACGGGTCACCCGGGACGGCCTCCCCGGTCGGACCCCATTCACAGTATTGGGTGAAAAAGGCGTCGCTGATTCCCTTCTTCTTCACGATGACATGTGGATTGGGGATTGCGGAGGTTAGTTGTGGAGAAACGAAGTGTTTTTCGCCGGTCGGCCCCAGGATGCTGGGCACCACATCGCCGACGACGTCGACCATGTCCTCGTCCGGGAAGATTTCGACGGGTAGCAAGAGCACGACACAAGGAACCTGTGAGGCAGGAGGGATGGAAGCGCCCACAGCGTTGATGGTTTGCTTTGCAGTCGCGAGAATCATGCCTTCGTCATTGATGGCGTTGACGCCTTCCAACTGCCAGCCACGCGGCAGGAGGCTTTGCAGCGGGTAGTCGTGGTCGTTGATCAAGACGACATACTCATATTCGGATGTTAAACTGATGCGCAACCCAACCGCTCCCAAACGGTTATTCATCGCAAGCCATCCAACAATAGGCAGAGGGCTGGCGTTACTTATGCGCGGGGTGGTGACGGACTTCCATGCCGGGGTGAACACGTAGGCATCGTCCTGCCACGCATAAATGCCGCCCGTCGTCAGCACATGCCGCTGATTGCTCATCGCCACGCAGGAGTCGATCGGCAACGCGGCGGGCAATTCCAAGCCGCCAAGGTCCATGAAATAGGTTCCCTCGGGGATGGCTGGTTCGGGATTGTCGGGGGCAAAGCCGGTTCCCGTGAACCCCTGATATTTGAAAATCACGTCGCCCGCGTCGTTGAAGATGGCGTTGCCCGCAGCCCAATTCATGGAGCCCCAGGTGACTTCCATATTCGCAACATATAGGGGAGCCTTTTTCAGCCATTCCTCGGCGGAGGGAACCGCAGTTTGCGCGTAAACGGGAATTGCGACATTGTTTCGTCCGGGAGCGGTAACGCCGGCGCTGCGACCGGGCCAATAGCGGGAGGCACCGGAACTGCCGGTGCCAAATACGGTGCCGTTCGGGGCTACTTTGGCGACGGTGAAGCGGCTGCCGGCAGAGAGCAGTTTCGCTGCGTCCGCGGGAAACGCGCCTGGCAGCGAAAAACCATCGTTCGTGTAAGTGATCGTGGAATCGCCCGGAGCCCAGCTGAAATTATAATGCTGGACTGGAGTCGTCAGCGGCTCGGTCCGTGACCAGACACCATAGACTTGCGGCTCGTCTGAAAGTCCCACCGCATTCCGGCTTTCCCCAGGATGAGCATTGATCGGCCAATGGGTATTTTGAATCAACTCGGCGGGACTGCCGGTGATCGAACGGAAATACAGATTCGTGGCGTTGCCGGTGGTCTGCACAAAAACGACGTCGCCGCGATTGTTCAGGCAGCAGGCACCCGTGCCGCCGCCGGTGGCGCAGACTATCACGGCGTAGCGGGTGACGGGCAGGCGCGCAGTTCTCAGGTAGTACTCCAGTGGCCATCCGTCCTGCCCATCCAATACGCCGTCCCCATCGGTGTCGGGATTAAGCGGGTCGGTTCCTTCGGCGGCTTCCTCCGCATCGCTCAAGCCATCGAAATCGGTGTCCACTGCCCGCGCATTGGTGCCGTTGGCCGCTTCGGCGGCATCGCTCACTCCATCGTTGTCGGAGTCCGTATCGAGGTAGTCGGGGATTCCGTCCCCGTCGGTATCTCCATCGCCTTCGTTTTGGTCGGAGACGCCATCCCCGTCGCTATCGATGGAGCCATCCACCGTGAAGATATTCGAACCTGCGGAGGAGCGTCCGCCAAAAGAGTAGCGCACGCGATAATAATGGATGACCCCGAAGGTCAAAGCGTAGTCCACGGATTGCAGCGGCCCATTGGCGGGGATGGCGGCGGCGATCGTCTGCCAGGTGGTTTCGCCGGAGAGCTTGCGCTGGACCTCGAAAGCACCCTGATCCGAGGCGAGCGGCGGGAGCGACCAGTGCAGCGTCAGAGCGTTTTGCGCGGCGGTTCCCGTCAAATCGTCCGGTGTCGGCAGCGCGATCCAATTGATGAAATCCGGCGTTTCGTCGGACCGATAAAATGCGGTGGCTTCGCCGGTGTCGCGGTCTTCCAGCCGCCAGGGCAGGAAGTCGTGCCATTGGGTGGTCGCATCGAACTAGTAATAACTGATCCACCACGCTCCCCCCGTTGAGGCGAGAGAAAAATTTCCCTGGGTGGCGTGTTGCTGGACCTGCCAGGCGCTGCCATCCGGGTGTCGCAGCCAGAGATCGTGGCCCCAGCGCGAGCTGGAGATTCCGAGAGTTTTGGTGCTGGGGGGCGGATACCATTGTTCCAGATTCCAGTTTCCCTCGGGGGCGAGGTCACCCGTCGTCTCGTCCGCGATGCGAAAGGTTTTGTTTTGATCGTAGGCGAT
>JAYVRQ010000253.1:0-6289 GCA_043776145.1 Chthoniobacteraceae bacterium | reverse complement strand
ACCGCGCAATGATGCTCACTTTGATCCGCATCGTGATGCGCGAGTTCATGCGTGTGCGGAGAGGCGGCCATCGCCAGCACCGCGAGGAAATGCGCGAGAACCACGGACACGATCACCCGCAGGAAAGCGGGACGTGCTCGGAACGTGGCGGTGCTCATCGGGGTTGGCGTCTAGTTGCGGCGCATCATCGTGGCAAGCATTTATCTTTCACAGGATCGCTTCGCAGAAGGAGAGGAACAACGGTCGGCGGCTAGCGCAGGGCGTCGAGAGAAGTGGCGTTACGGCTGAGGGAATTGGCGCGGTCCAGCGAGGCATCGAAGGCGGGGTGGGGGAAGGAGAAGGTTTGCGCGGATGGGCCTTCTCCGAAGTTGAGGGCGTCCGATTGCAGGGAGCGAATATTAGGGAACCGCTGATTGAATCCCGAGAAGATTTTTGAACCGCTAATTCGCGCTCATTTTCGCTAATAGTACGGATGGCCGCCTTCAGGAATTAGCGAAGATGAGCGCAGATTAGCGGTTCCCTTCCCAAACGCTGCTTTAGTCAGCGGTTTCTCAGAATGGGACCGCGCGACGGCGCATTCCCGGAAGGATGCGCGGGTGCCCTCGGGTGGGTAGGAGATGGCGTGGCGGATTTGCCCCTCGGTGACGGTGCGACGCATCTGGCCGGAGCGGGCGAGTTCGTAGAAGATGCCGTTGTCGAGGTTGATCGTCTGGAGCCACGCGTGGGTCCAGACGAGCTTTCTCCGGTCATCGGTCAGCTCACTGGAATCGGTAAAGTGGGATGGCTCCGTAGTCTTTGTGCAGGCGTGTGGAGCCGACGTATTCAAATGAGAAGTTTGCGAGATCGGCCTCGGCGCAGAGGGCGGCGAAGGACTCGGAGGCGTAGATCTGATTTTCTTGGGTGATGGGCTCGATCCGCGCGGCGAGGGAGATATTCACGCCGACAAAATTCGGGCGCTGCGTGACGGGGTCGTGCAGCGGGGAGACCGGGCCGGCGTGCATGCCGATGCGGAGGCGGATGCCCTCCGGTAGGCCGAATTCCGCAGCGCGCCCGGCGGCGTCGCGGAGGCGGATCGCAAATCTCCCTGCGTGGCCGACGTCGCGGAAGACGAGGAAAAGCCCGTCGCCCCAGGTGTTGGTCGTCAGCGGCTGGTCTTCCGTCGATTGCAGCAGGCGCGCGACGGCTGTGAGGAAACGGCGGGAGTAGTCAACGGTTTCCTCGTCGCCCAGCCTGCTGTAGCCCTTGCAGTCGGAAAACAGAATCGCACGGATCGCGCGCTCATCGTCGCGTGTCTCGGGTCCGGCTGGCTGTGCGGTTCCGTGGATCGGGCCTGGGTGATCGGGGTGGATGTTTTCGATCGGGATTCCTTGCCGCAGCAATTCCTGCACGGCCCATGCGGTGCCGCCGGAGCCATCGCCGGGGAGTGTGTCCCACATTACGATTGCGCGCACTTCCACCTCGAGGAGACGCGCGCGAAGTTTCGCCAGGCCGATGAGGATGCGCAGTGCGAATTCAAACACAAGAGGATCGGATGCGGAACTCCGGCGGCTCGCCACGCGGACTGATTTCGCACATGCCAGCGCCTCGTGATACATGGCGGCCCACGATGGTTCATCAGGCGTATCCACGCTGATTTTTCGGAAGGCTTCATCCTCCAGCGGGAGAACGATGTGGGTCTCCGCGCCTATCTCCTGCATGCAGCGCAGGAAAAGGAGGTCTCCTCCGCGGGCTGCACTCGCGTATCCGATCCGGGTGCCGTGTGCGGCGAGACAGGCGGCCAGTCGCTCGCGCACGAGGGGCACCATGCTTTCGGGAAACCGGGCTGGGGTGCGGCCGGGCTCGTCGGTGAGGTGCCCGATGAAGACAACGAGCGGAGGCAGATGGAAGCAGTCGTCGCAGATCGCGTCGTCGCCCAATACGCTTTTTGCGAGGATGCGTGCCTGCCGCCGGGTGACGCTCATCTGCTCGGGAGCGGGATTAAATGGGATCGCCTCCGAAAAGAAACGCCTCGCACCCGCCGCATCGCCGCGGATCAGCGCGACTTCTGCAAGGGTCGCCGATGCCCAATAATTGCGCTCACCGGATCGGTTCAGACAGGTCTCGGTGCGACGTGCGAAGTCGAGAGCCGCTTCGCGTTCGCCGAGCTGAATGCTCAGGCTCGCGGCATTGATCCCCGGATAGTAGCCATTCGGATCACCGGCAGTTTCCGCTTCGGCCAAGCCGCGCGCGTAGCACTCGCGCGAACGGCGCAGTGACTCGATGCGGTCGGCTTCGCAGGCTGCGTGCTTTGCGACATCCTTCCACACGCGGCCCAGCAAGCCCATCGTCTCCGCATCCTTGTGGCCGCGCGCGACGAGTTCATCGAGGATCGCTCTGGCCCTTTGCAGCGAGCCGGTGCGCGCCAGCGCGTGCGCCTGCTTTTGCCGTAGGAGCAAGTCGTCCGGAAAATGCACCAGCCCGGATGTGGCCAGCTCGTATGCGGTGAAAGGATCCGAGCCCCAGCAGTTCGCGACGTGCCGGTGATATTCCGCGAGGGTGAGCGCAGCATCGGGCGGGGTGGAGGCGGTGGGCATTGGTTGAAAAATGGTCGCTGGCCGCGCGATGGAATCCGTCGCTATTTGCCGGGGATCTTGAACCACGAATGGATACGAACGGACACGAATGAAGCAGGGATGTCCCATTGGGACGTGGCGAGATTCCTTCTCGAATCCCATTCGTGTGCCTTCGTGTCCATTCGTGGTTTCCTCATCGCTGCGCGACTAATGGACGAGGGGAGTGGCGGGCGATGGCGCGTGGAAGGTGTGGCAGCTTTGGCAATCCCACTTGATGCCACCCGCGCGGCGCTGCTCGGCTGCGAGTTCCGCGCCGGTCCTGGCCGGGGGAAATTTCAGGCCGTCGGCGATGGCCAGTGCGCTCGCGGCGGATGGAGGCCGGTGGCATTCCGCGCAGAGCTTCTGCGGTGGCATGAGGATGTCGTCAGTGAGCTTGCTGGTGTGCGCGTCCCTGTGACAATCGGCGCAATCCATGTGCGCGTGCGGCTGGTGCGTGAATGGCCCGCGCTGCGCCCAGCGCTCCGCCATCGCGGGCGGATTCACGCGCGGGACACCGCCGGGATGGGTCGGCGTGACGGTGTGGCATTTCGCGCATTCGGTGAGGAATTTCCGGTTGCCGCTTTTCATGCGCCGGTCGTCGGTGCTGTCCTTTGGATCGCCGTCGAAGAAGACGCGCTGCTCCCGTTCCGCGAGTGTCGCGATCCCGCGGCTGCTCAGGGACTGGAGCCCGGCCTCGACTCGCCTGGCGAGCTGCGCGGCGTCGGTGAATCCCTCGTCGCGGAACGCGGTCTCGATTGCCACCGGGATATTCGCGAGGAAGTAGCGCACTTTTTCCGGATCTCCGTGCGGGATGCGCAGCTTCGGGAGGTCCGGCAGGATCTGCAGCGTGTGGCACGGCTGGCAGTGCTTCACATGATTGATGGGCTGGTAATACGCGCCGCCGGGGCCGGGCTTGTGGCAGTCGGCGCAGTCGAGTTTTTGATTCGGGCCGAGCACGGTGACGTCTTCACGCTCATGGCGTGAGTGGTTGAATTTCACATCCGCCGGATCGCGCAGCCCCGCCTGCTCATAGCGGAAAGGCGGATGCCCCGTGTAGTCGGCGAAGGGCTTCAGCGGGCCGGAACTTTCCGCGGGCGCGAGGAAGCGACGCAGCCCGTCACCAAGATTGCGAATCTCGCCGGTCGCGGCCACGGGCGTGCCGGTGACGGGGAGCGACGTGCGCGTGGTGCGAAGCGTGTCGGGGCTGTTGTGGCACGAGGCGCAAGTCTCGCGGCCGGGGCGTGCCATGGAGTCGTGGCTGACGTGTTCAAGATGGCAGGTCGCGCACTGCGTGGCGTGGACGACGGCGAGTTCCTTGGAAACGCCGCGCAGAGCGAGGCTCGCGGCCTGCGGCTGGTGAAGCGCATAGCCGGTGTGGCATTTCAGGCAGGCTTCATCCATGCGGGACCACTCCGCGCGCCGATGAGCATCCTTGCCGTCTTTTGCAAAGACCGCGCTGAGCGAATCACCGCTCGGCCTTTTGGACAGCAGCGCTCTCAGTGCGCCGACTTCCGCATCCACGTGGCAGGCGCGGCAGTCATTCGCGAAGCTGGCGTGATTTTTGGAAATCGGGCCCTTGCTGAAAACGCTGGCACTTCCCCATCGGTGATACGTCGCCGCGCCGACGATCGAACAGAGCAGCACGATGGCGAAGCACCAGCCGCGCAGCCCGCGCAGGTAGTGAGGCTTCCGGAAATATGCGAGATTGCCCCAATACTTTTGGGCGATCTGTTTGGGCTTTGGAGAGTTTCCGTCCATGAGCGCGGATCAGCCGATGAGCAGAAGGCGCACGGCCACGCAGGCGTGCCACGCGGTGAAGACCAGCAGCGCGACGGACGAGGGCACATGGATGAGCAGCCATCCGTGGAGCCAATGCTGGAGCTTCGTCTGGAGATCCATGAGGCGGCGTTCCGCGCACCAGGCCTGCATCGTATCCACGCGGGGCCTCCACTGCTCATCCACATTCAGTCTGAGTTTGCTGAAGATTCCTTCTGCCGTGCGTTCGCTGCCGAGCGTGTGGCGCTCGCCGCGCTTCGCTGCGAGGTAGGGGAGGCATTCGCGATCTAGAAAGCGCACCAGTATATCTAGGGACGCATCCACGCCGGCGTAGGTTGCGGATCGCGTGATCAGAGGGGACGCGGGCACCGGCTTCGATTTGGCGAGGCTGCCGCGCAGTTTTTTTGCGGCTTCGAGAAGCTGATTCCGAAGGTGGGGGATTTGCTCGAACACCACTTCGCGCGGCAGCCGCTCCGCCATCATGCGCGGCATGAACTGCTGGAGCGCGATGCCGAAAACGCCGGAGCCCATGACGATGCCGTAGAGCAGCATGAGTGCGGTGGTGTGCAGCCCGCCGCTGTGGAATCCGCAATGCAACAGCACCAGCGGGATGGTGAAAATGGTGAGCCAGATGTGCGCCTTCAGCCAGAATTGCACGCTGCCGATGGGCCATGTGCGCTTCTTTTTCCGGATGCCGAGCGCGGAGGCGAACAGGAAAATAAGGAACGCGACGGAGCCGAAAATCAAACCGAGCGGCGTGCCGCCGAAGGTGTTTCGCGCAGGAGGTGCCTCGCCAAGCAGTGCGGGCAGGCGCACGGAAAACGGCAGGAGATGCGGGTGGAAATTTGCAACGTAGAGCAGGGCGGAGACGATCGTGGCGAGGACGACGAACACGATCCAGGGCGCATGGGAGCGGTCAATTTTCATCAGGAGACTGGGAGCGACGACTTCCGAGTCGCCGGTGAAAACATGCGCCGCTCGACGTGCCGACTTTGCGCGGAAAGCGAAACCGGCGACTTGGAAGTCGCCGCTCACAGAGGGCACGCCGCGTTTCGTCCCCGGTCGAGGGGTTTCCGGTTGGAAGTTGCGTTGCGTTCATGGCCATGGAATCGGACGCATGGAACGCTAGATGGCGCGCAGCGGCGGTGCCAGTTCCGAATGTCGGAGCGCGCCACGCTCCGCCGTTTTCAGTATTCGACTTCAAAGTGTGCGCTGGTAAAAGCGCGCATCGTGGCACTCCGACGAACACTTCCCTCCGCATTCATACTCGGTCTTGCGTGCATGTCCGCGGCACCAGTGCGTGCAGCGGATGAGCTGAGTGCCGCGAAGGCGCATTTCACCGGCGCGCAATCGTGTGCATCGTCGAGCTGCCACGGCGGTGGTGCCGGGCACAATGAATCGCTCATCTACGAACGGAAGGATCGGCACGCGGTGGCTGCCGGCATTCTTGCGAAGGGGACTTCACTCCGCATCGCTGAGGCACTGGGCATCACCGGTGATCCGAGTCTCTCGGCGCAATGCACCGTGTGCCATTCCCCGATGCAGGCCGTCCCGCCTGAACGGCTCGTAAAGGGATTCTCCGCTGATCGTGGCGTGAGTTGCGAATCATGCCACGGTGCGGCTGAGAAGTGGCTGCGGTTTCATACGCGCAAGGATGTCACCTATCCGCAAATCCTGGGTGAAGGCCTGCGGGACATGCATGATTTTTACGGTCGCGCGAATGTCTGCGTGGCCTGCCATCTGAATCTGGACGAGCCGCTCCGAAAGGCGGGACACCCGGAGCTTCATTTTGAACTCGATGGCCAGTCGCTGGCCCAGCCGCCGCATTACAAGGATGCACGCCCTTCGCTCGGGCCGCGCTCGTGGCTGGCCGGGCAGGCCGTGGCACTGCGCGAGCTGAGCTGGAAACTCAAGGGCGAGCG
>JAYVRQ010000252.1:0-6293 GCA_043776145.1 Chthoniobacteraceae bacterium | reverse complement strand
TCTTGGTTTGGCATCCCAAGCTTTCCAACCCATTCCTCCAATTCGTACAAGTACTAAAATCTCTAGAAGATGGACTTTTTACACAGTCTCTAAGACCCAAAATAAAAGCGTTGTCGTCGCTCAATTCCACGCGGAGACACTGCGTCTGTGCGTCCTTGTTCCAGCAGACGAGCAGCTTTTTGTCGTCGGCTACGCCTTCGAGCGGGCGAGTGTCGTTTGGCGTGGACTTAATCATTCGTGGCGATGTTCTGCCGCATCGCTGTCAGTCGGCGTGACGCCATCCACAACGCCATCCGTGTCCGCGGGTGTCTGGTGGAGAGATGCTGCTCGGAAGGAGCCGGACAGGACTTGATCCGAATCCACTCGGCCCACGACGGAGCAGGGAGTATTCGTGGAGCAGATGCCGAATCTCACTTCCGAAAAACAACCCGCAGTGCCAAGCCCTCTCGCGACGGGTGGAGCTGGGGGCGATTTTGAGCGACACGTTGGTGCCGCTTGCTTGGCGACGCTACTCACGGGTGGCATGGCGCTGCTGTTGCCGGATGCCGAGTTGGCGACCGTATCATTCCAAACACGGCGGCTTGGATGGAGGACTGATGACCTTCTGCTAACTGGGACAAACCGCTCAGCGCAACGTCGGCGTGTGGCTTTGCAGGTGAAGCTTACGTTCTACGTGCGTGTTGGTGATGACGATTGCGTGCAAACGGTTTGTGGAGCCTGGGACGACTTTCAGAACGCGGATTTATTCGTGAACGGTGATCGACTCGGCATCATCGCAGGGCAGACGAATCAAAAGGCGAGCCGAGGTATGCGTATTCTCCTCGACGTGGCACGCGCGTCTGGCGACGCGGCAGATTTCTTCCACAGGCTCGGACTTCCAAAATACGTGTCCTCCGACGCGCGTGATTGCCTTGATGTGCTCCGGGAAATCCTCATCGCTCACGTCGGCGGGGCTGCGACGGAAGACAACGTCTGGCGTTTTCTCCGAGTGCTCGACTTCGCCGTGCTCGATTTCGATTCTCCGTCCAGCGTCGCAGAGGGGCTGGTGAAAAGCTTGCTCGCCGGAACATGCAATGGCCCGGCGGCTCTGGCGTTGGATACTTGGAATGCCCTGCTGGCGCTCTCGGGTGAGGCCGCGCCGGCCTCGCGTGAAATTGGGTGGCGTGATTTGCCTGCCGAGCTGCACGGACGGCATCGAGCATCATCAAGCGATGAGCGAGAAAGCTTGGCCGTATTGGACGCCAACAGCCAAATCGTCCTTGCATCTGCTGATGCCAGAATCGGTGGCCGTGTCTCGCTGCCTCGCGGTGAAGTTGTGAGTGCCGTCCTTGATGCACTTGTCGCAAATGACGCTGTGGTCGTTACTGGCGAAGCCGGCAGCGGCAAGTCCGTGGTGACGAGCAAGGTTTTTAAGGCCACTGCCGCCGTAAGTCTAGGACTGGCCTTTCGTGCCGAGACGCTCGCGGAGTCGCATCTCGCCACGAGTCTCCACGGTTTCGGCGGCAACCTCCGCCATGCGATGCGGCTCTTTGCGCTGCATCCCAGGAAAGTGCTGTGGGTCGAAAGCGCAGAGCGGCTGTTAGAAAAGGATGAGGGGCAGCGCGAGGCGTTCTCGGACTTGTTGCGCATCTTCACTCAAACCAGCGGCTGGAAGCTGCTCGTCACATGCCGCGACTACAGTGTGGAGACCTTTCGATCGGTCTTTCTCGAGCGCTTGGGCGTGCGCAGCGAAGTCGTTTCTGTTCCGCGACTCACGGACGAAGAACTCAACGATGCACAGCGGCAACTTCCCGCACTGGCATCGCCGCTCGTCATTCCGGCGATTCGTCAGATCGTTCGCAACCCCTTCTATCTCGACCTCGCGGCGCGCATGATCTGGTTGCCTGCCGTCCCGCCTCCCGCAAATGTCCGCGCCTTTCGCGATAAGGCGTGGCGTGAAGTTGTCTGCCGCGAAGACGAAGCTGCGGATGGTCTGCCGCTGGAACGCGATCGCGCGATGGTTGAGGTCGCGCTTCGTCGGGCGCGCGCTCTCACCCCGTATGTGAGCGCAGAGGATCTGCCGACGAGGGCGCTGCAAAGGCTTCAGCGCGATAGTCTCCTCGTTCACGACAGGAGCGACCACACGCGCTTCGGCCCCGCCCATGATGTTTATGAAGACTGGGCGCTCCTTCGATGGCTGCAACGATTGCACGATGATGAGCGCGCGATGAGCGCAGCGTTCTTCGACCGCGTCGAAACACACCCGGCGATGCGCCGAGCTTTTCGCCGTTGGCTCACGGAAATGCTCGAATGTGAACCTGCGGAAGCCGACCGCCGGGTGGCCGAGATTCTCGGTGATCTTCATATTGCACAGCATTGGAAGGACGATGCGCTCGTCGCGGTGCTGCAATCATCCGAAGCTAGCGCGTTCCTCTCGCGCAGCGGCGCACAGCTTCTCGCCAATGACGCAGAGTTGCTGCGCCGCGCCGTCCATCTGCTCCGCGTCGCGTGTCGGAAAGTTCCGTCTGGGGTAAGCCCTGCGACCAGGCACGTCACGTTGCTAATGCTTCCCGATGGCCCGGCTTGGGAGGTCATGCCGGTAATTGTCGCGAGCGCTCTGCCACAGCTCAAACCGACCGATATTTTGTGGATATTGCGCTTCGTTGAGGAGTGCGTAGCGCGCCGCGATCTTCCGGGTGCGACTGCCGCTGCGATTGGCCTCACAGCGAAGTTCCTGTTGGTGTCGGCAAGCATCATCCAACACCGCCATCAGCGTTCGTTTCGAGAGCGCGTGCTGCGCGTCATGCTCGCGGTGCCGCACATGGTGGAGAGCGAACTGCGCGCGATGCTGGACAAGGCTTTCTCCGATGGACGGCACGATTGGGAAGAACGCACCTTGCCCAAACTTATCTGGGATCACTTCACTGGCGATGAACTCTGCCGGCACTTTCCCGACATGACTCTACGCGTGGCGGAACTCCGACTTGGCTTCGTCCCGCCGTCTGATGGGGAAGAACGGGAAGCCCGCTGGCGCACTTACGGTCGCCTCGAAGTGCCAGACGTCTTCGGTGCTCGCGGCAGGACTTCGATGGATGATTATCCCGCGAGCGCGTGGCAAGGTGCCTTCGCCATCCTCCTCGCGCACCATCCTGAGCGTGGCGTCGAGTTGGTGCTGCGTCTGCTCAACCACGCGTGCGCGACCTATGCGGGCTACGAGCAGGACATCATCGAAAAGCCTGTGCAGGTGATGCTTGAGTTGGAGGACGGCAGCCAATTGCCGCAGTGGGCGAACTGGCGCCTATGGGCCATGTATCGTGGAATGAACGTCGCTACCCACACTCGGGAAAGCGCGCTCATGGCACTAGAAGAATGGTTGCTCCAAAAGGCCGCGCGCGGTGATGCCGATACCGTGACCGTCTTTTCACGCCTGCTGCGCGAGTCGAATAACGTCGCGATCACTGCGGTGCTTGCCAGCGTCGCTATCGCATATCCTTACTTCATTGGAGCGGCGGCAATTCCGCTCCTTACTTGCCAACCTCTTTTTCATTGGGATTTCGACCGTGCCTTTCACGATAAAGCGAACCTCAACCGCACTATGGAGTTCATATTCCCCAGCATTCCCGACCACATGCCTTTCGAGCATGAGCGCCGCGAGTCAGGAAAGAGGGAGCATCGCTGGCGAAACCTGGAGCATCTCTGCCTCCAACTCCAACTCACCCCTGCGCGGGACAAGGTGCGGACGATTCTCGATGGTTATCTTGCAGCTTTGCCGGCCGTGGATCGGCAACACGACGGCCACCGACAATGGCGGATCATGCTTCACCGCATGGACGCTCGGCACTTCGAGGTCACTCAGCAAACCGAGGAGGGCGTGGTGTGGCAGGCTGGCGGATTTGCCGCAGACCTCGAGGAGTTTCGCCAGCGCGACATGCCTGCCCATCGCGACCGCGAACAACGGATGGGGCTGTTCGTTTGGGGCATGAACGTCTTCACCGGCGAGAATCTGAACGCGAATCCGCCCACTCTATGGCGTGAGAAGCTTGCGGCAGCTCGCGCATTACCACCCGAGGAAGACGATACGCCCAGAATGCTGCGCCGTTCCGGCGGGCCGCATATTTCCGCCGTCTGTCTGCGCGATCATTGGGAAGATTTGACCGCGGATGAACGCGATTGGTGCATCGAAACAGTCTGTGCCGAAGTCGAGGCGCAGCCCGAATCCGACTCACCCTGGCATGCACGGGTCACGCCGATGGATTCCCTAGCGCCGTGCGCGGTAATCATCCCCTTCCTCGTCGCGCGCGACACCGATCCGGCTCGACACCCGAGATTGGTTCGCTGTCTGGCGCGGGTGGCACTGCATCCGTCCGACGAGGCGGCACAATTCGCCGCGCACGGCATTGGATGCTTCTTGCTAACCGCAGACCGGTCGCTCGCGCTCGGTTGTGTGGCGGCGATGGTCGCCCGCGTCACTGAACTGGCCGCATTTCAGGCGCATCAGCGGCGGCTGCCGTGGAACGAGCGGGAGAAAGAAGAAGTGTTCGATGCTGCGCTCCTCGACCGCTTGCGCACGTCTATTGAGGCAGGTCTCTCGCTCGATGAAAGTGCCCTATTGAGCGCCGACTACCGACGCCATCCTGGGTTGGGTGTGTTGCTGCCGTTGCTTTCGCTCTTTGGTGAACAGCCGACCGACCCTCTCGCCTGCAAGTTCTACGAGCATGTCGCAACCGTGTCGGTCGCCTCATGGCGCGCCGAACGCCAGCGCCATCGAACCGGAGATGGCACTGAGGAAGAGAAAGACGATCTGCGCTACGGCCCGCGCTATCGCGTTCACCAGGCGCTCGCACGGTTTGCCCTGATCGGGCCTGAAAGCTCAGCGAAAGCGGTGGTCGCGTCACTCGTTGCCGCCACGCATGAGCAGCCAAAGGAAGCAGCGGATTTTCTGAAATGCCTCATCGTCGCCGAAGATCAACTCCAGACCGGCGGGCGCTTCTGGCTGTTTTGGGAGGCGTTCGCCGACGCCTACATCGCGCATTCCCTTGGGGCGCGTGCCGATGACGAGCACAGCGATACCGCAGAACTGCTCGAAGTCATTCTGCTCGGAATCGAGTGGAAGGCCGACGCGCGCGAATGGAAGCCGCTGCGTGGCCAGAGCAATCGGCTGCGCCATTTCTTTCAGCAGTTACGGGCCAGCGGGCGGGCGGTCTCATCCTTCACGGCCTTGGTGAACCGCTTCGCCAGCGAATTTCTCCCCGCTTCGCTGCCTTTGCTCGCCGAAAAGCTAGCGGCGCAATCCCCCGGTGGACTGCTCAGCCGCTTCACTCTCATGCAACTTGAGGAAGCGTTGAGCGGGTTGGTTTATTCTGGAGCTGTTGAGGTGCGACGCGATCCAACGCTTCGGAGTGCCACGATGACCATTCTCGATTGCATGGTCGAAGCCGGCTCGTGCGCTGCCTTTAGAATCCGCGACGATTTTGTAACCCCGCTTCGTTCGTAGAGCCTCGTTACACCACTCAGCGCAATTCTATTTTTGACGGCGACCACAACTCGCCTGTATGACCGCAATTCCGTCGGCGTGTTTCTCGTATTCGAGTGCGTTCGGGTTCTCATCAACATGACGTTTAAGTTGCGCTGGAACGGGCGCAATGAATCCCGCAGCCCCGCGTATTCGGGGTGCATGATTTTTAAGAATTGAGCTAATCGAGCACGGAGAGATGTTCCGCATCTGGCGGATAGTTTTCTTCCTCAAGTCGGGGACGCCACCATCCAGACCGTCCTCTTTGACACCCTAGGCTCAACTTTGAAGTGCAACATTGGTTAGTGGCCGTGGAATGCGAGAAATGTCCGGGCTTCTGAAGTGGCCGGATGGCACCCGACTGAGTTCAGAAACCGCCCAGGTGCCGAGTCGTGAAAATACTGCCGTCACCTTCTCTGAGTCTGTAGAACTTTGGCTAATCAGATCGCTTGTTTCTCTGCGCGGGGTGCGATCGCACTTTGCCGGCTCAATTCGATCTTGGCGAATTTGTCGGCCTCAATCAGACCCTTCGCGACAAGAAGAGTAACCATCAGACCTAGGAAAAAAATACAGATGACATACTCCATATTTTAACCGCCTTTTCGCACGGTGATTCCGGTGGTGAGGATCGACACACGCACTCCCACCCACAGGCTGAGAATGCTCGGCACCCAAATGCCGACGAAGAGGCCATACTCGTGACTAACTAGAAACCAAAGCGACACACTCGCGAGAAAGCTAACGAAAGCCCCGATGAGAAATGGGTAGTCTATTTTATGAAACATGGGTGGTGATCGGAAAG
>JAYVRQ010000251.1:0-6297 GCA_043776145.1 Chthoniobacteraceae bacterium | reverse complement strand
GCGGCGGTCGGGGCCGAAGAGGAAAAAGTCGGGCGTGCAGGCGGCGGTGTAGGCTTTGGCGATGGCCTGCGTTTCGTCGAAGAGGATCGGGAAAGTGAAGTCGGCTGCGCGGGCGAATGCGGCGGTGGGTTTCGGCGCGTCCTGCGGGTAGCCGGCGATGTCGTTCGCGGTGATGCCGACGATGCCGACGCCGCGCCCGGCGTAGTCGCGACCGATGCGGGCCAACTCGTCTTTGACATGAACGACGAACGGACAATGCGCGCAGAGGAAGATGACGAGCAGGGCTTTTTCACCGGAAAAATCCGCGAGCGAAACGGTGCGGCCCGAGGCGACATCCGGCAGGGAAAAACCCGGCGCGGGCGTGCCGAGGGCGAGCATGGTGGAAGGTGTGGCGGCCATATGACAATTCAGCGGTAGCTCTTCACGCGGCGCAGGAATGCCTCCCAGCGCGGCCCCGGCTTTCCACCGTCGAGCAGGATGATCGGGCAGTTCTTTTTCGTGTTGTTGAAATGCACCTGCGTCCAGTGGTAGTGCGGAACGATGTGGTCGAGGGCGATGCCTTTCTCGCGCATCACGTAGGCGGTGAGCCGCGCGGCGCGGTCGATGGCGGCGGCCTGGCGCGCGCGGCTGCCGAATTCACAAATCTCGATGCCGATGCTCGTCTTGTTTCCGGGGCCGTCGTGATCGGCGTGCTCGCCCTGGATGTCTAGCGGCAGGCTTTGGATCGCCTGCGCGTCATCGACGGTGAAATGCCACGTCAGATAGCCGGTGCGATTCCACTGCGAGTGCCCGCGAAACGCGCCGTTGCGCATCCCGGTCGCGTGCTGGAGCGCGGTCGCGCCGGGATTCTGCGTGCTGTGAATGGTGATGTATTTCGCACGCATCGGGAACTCGATGCGGCGTCCCGCGGTGTGCGGCGGCACAAGCATCTGGCGGAGATTCAGCGCGGGCGATGGAGTCGCAGCGAAGGTGGATGACGTGAGTGCGGCGAGCGCGACGGCGAGGAGAGCGGGTTGTTTCATGCGGGCGAAGATTAGCCGCTGAATGCGCGCTGCCAATCCTCCCGGCTAGTCGAAAATATCCGCCCCGCTTTTCGCGAGGAGATCGAACTGCCGCGAACACCAGGCGCGGCGATACGCGGCTTCAGAAAGCCACGAGAGCAAGACGGTGACAGTGATCGCGAGCAGCCATTGGAGGAAACGGCCGGGAGCAAAACTGAGCACCACGGCGGTGCCCGCCGCTCCCACGACCAGTGTGATGAACAGGAGAAGCGCGATGACAAACAGACAGCCGCTTCCCGTGTCATTGGTCGAGGCGGAGTATTTCATCCCGAGAAAAAAGGGCTGGAGCGCGAGCGCGAGCAGCCAGCTTTGGCCCGCGAGGGCGAGGCCCGTCGGAATGGGATGTTGATAAACCAGCGCAATCGCCGCGCCGACGCCGAGCCAGCCGGGGAGCGCGAAAAGAAAGCGCACGAGGTTGAGCTTGAGGATGCAGCTTCGCAGTTCGCGCAGGCTGACCGGGAAAAGATTGCAGATGGCGGTCGCCCGATGCGCGAGCGGGACTAACGCGAAGGCGTCCCAAGCATGGCCAAAGATCGGCGTGATGAAACCCAGGCCGATGAACGTCGCGAGACCCAGCATCCAGCCGGGCTGCGGGACGAAACCCCGCGCCGCCCACGCGAGAAATGGCGCGCCCAGCAGGAGCACGCAGGCATAGGGATATTGGCGCGTCCAACGGGGACGCTCGACGAGCGCGAGCGACATCACGCGCAGCTCGCGCGGGGTGAGCCAGCGGGCGGCG
Organism: Chthoniobacteraceae bacterium; assembly: GCA_043776145.1. GTDB lineage: Bacteria > Verrucomicrobiota > Verrucomicrobiia > Chthoniobacterales > Chthoniobacteraceae > JANLQB01. The sequence goes on along the minus strand of JAYVRQ010000251.1, from coordinate 4,497 downwards.
GTGCGCTCAATGAAACCGCCGCCGGTCCAGTCGGGCGTGGCAAGGAACGCGCGGCTGAGGATCGCGTCCTCGACTTCGCTGGCCCGCGAAAGTGGAGCCTCCTCGGGCGCATCTTCGCGCGAGCCATCGGGCTCGATTTCCGACGGCCAGTAGATGAATGTGGCGGACAATTTTCGCGTGGCAACGACGGTCGCCACGGTGAATGCCGCCAGCAGTGCCAGCGCGGCGAAGGAGACGCCATCGCCGTCGCGCAGCCAGGGCTCGATCAAGATGCAGACCCAGCCGGTGGGCAGTAACCATTTGGCGAAATCATAAGCCGCCTGGACGGACGCCGGATTCACCAACTCCGCGTGAGCGGCGAGCCAAATACCGGCCAGTGCGGCGACGAAGGCGAAGATCACCACTTTTCCAAAAGCGAAGCGCGGGCGAATCCAAACGAGGACGATCGCCCCGCTCAAAGCCGCGGCCCAAATCCCAATGGCCGACGCGGCGACGAAAAGCACGGTCTCGCTGATCGTCGCCGATGCTTTCAAGCGGACCGCGAGCGTTCCCAGAAAACAGAACACATCCGCGGCGAGCCATCGCGAATTGCGCAGCAGCGTTCGCGCAGCGTGCCAAAATACAAATCGCTCGGTGACGGGGAACTGGCAGAACGGCGCGCTTTCCGAGTGGCCGAAAAAGAACGACTGAATCTCCGCCGCGCGCATCAGCATCAGCGTCGCGCTCCAGACGAGAATGATCGGCAGCGCGAGCATGGCGCTGTTTTCGCCCGCGCCCGCGGCGATCGCGATCAGCGGCACGAGACCGCGCCACGAGAATCGGGTCAGACGCCGCGCGGATTTGCGGGCGGCGCGGGCTTCGATTTTCCACTGCGGGCGGCGCTTCGTCTCGCTGCGCACGCGCCGCCTCAGCCCGCGCACGAAGGCTCGCGAATACAGGCTCATGCCGGTTCGCGCAGCGCGGCGAGCACGGACTCGAGTTCGCCATCCGCGTGCAGGCTAGCCGCCGGGCCGCGCGCGTGGACGCGGCCCTGATGCAGCACGATGACCTCGTCGGAAAATTGCGCGGCGACTTCGAGAATCTGCGTCGTGTAAATCACCGTCGCGCCCGCGTTCGCGGCGGCGCGGGCGCGCTCGCGGAATTCGCGCAGGCCGAGCGCGTCCATGCCGGAGGCCATCGGCTCGTCCAGCAGCCACAGCTCAGGCTGCGCGGCGATCAGCGCGGTGAGCGCGACCTTGTAAGCCTGGCCGCGGGAGAGCGCGGCGACGGGCGTGTTTGCCATCGGCATGAGATCGAATCCGCGCAGGAGTTCGAGCACGCGATCCTCCGCGCCCGCGCCGTCTTTTTCATACAGCCGCAGGGCCATCGCGATGTGTTCGAGCAGCGTCATCGTTTGAAAAAAAACCGGGAAGTCCGGCAGGAATCCGAAGCGCCGGCGCAGGTCCACGCGCTCGCGGGTGAAGGGCGCGTCGTCGTAAAAAATCGCGCCTTCGTTGAGGCTGAGCAGGCCGGCGAGGCAGTGCAGCAGCGTGGATTTCCCCGCGCCGTTCAGCCCGACGACCGCGACGATGCGACCGGCGGGCACTTCGAGGTGCACCAGGTCGAGCGCGCGCTTGCGCCCGTACACTTTCGAGATGCCCGCGAGTTCGACTTTCATGCGGCGCGATTCAGCGCGCTGAGGACGGCTTTGATCGAGGCGAGTTCGATGTTCGTGTCCACGCCCGCGCCCCATTTCGCGCGGCCATCGGGGAGCTTGATTTGGATGTAGGAAATGGCGCTCGCTTCCGTGCCGGCGCTGAGGGCGTGCTGTTTGAAGTCGGCGACCTCAAAGCGCGCGGTGCCCGCTTCGTGCAGCGCGTGGACAAAGGCGGCGATCGGGCCGTTGCCCTGGCCGGTGAGTTTCACGGCCTCGCCATTGCGCTGTGCGGAGGCGCGGCAATTGAAGGTGCCGTCGATGCCGTCGGCGTGGAAGTGGATGAGTTCCCACGGCGCGATGCGTTCCGTGTATTCGCGGAAAAACATCGCGCGCAGTTCCGCGCCGGTGACTTCGCGCCCGAGCCGGTCCACGGCGTCGTTCGCCAGCGGGCCGAATTCGCGCTGCATGTCTTTCGGCAGGTCAATGCCAAATTCCTGCTCCAGCAAATACGCGACGCCGCCTTTGCCGCTCTGGCTGTTGACGCGGATGACTTCGCGGTACTCGCGCCCGATGTCCTTCGGGTCGATCGCCAGGTAGGGCACGTCCCAATTCCCGCCCGCGCGCCCGTCCCACTCGGCGAGACCTTTCTTGATCGCATCCTGGTGCGAGCCGGAGAAGGCCGTGAACACAAGCTCGCCGCCGTACGGCTGGCGCGCGGGCACGGTCATGCCGGTGCAGCGTTCGTAGATTTCGCGCACCGCGTTGATGTCGGAGAAGTCGAGGCCCGGCGCGGTGCCGTGCATGTAGAGATTCATGGCGACGATCACGAGGTCGAGATTGCCGGTGCGTTCGCCATTGCCAAAGAGCGTGCCCTCGACGCGATCCGCGCCGGCGAGCAGGCCGAGTTCGGTGGCGGCGACGCCGGTGCCGCGGTCGTTGTGCGTGTGGAGCGAGACGATGAGCGCGTCGCGATTGCGGATGTTGCGGCACATCCATTCGATTTGGTCGGCATACACATTCGGCATGGCGACTTCGACGGTGTCGGGGAGATTCAAAATCATCCTCCGCTCCGGCGTCGGCTGCCACACGTCCATCACGGCCTCGGAAATTTCCTTCGCGAATTCCACTTCGGTCATCGAGAAACTTTCCGGCGAGTATTGCAGCCGCACGTCCGTCCCGGCGAGACGCGGGATTCTTTCGCGAATCCAGCGCGCGCCATCGACGGCGATCTTTACGATCTCGCTTTTCGATTTTCCAAAAACGACGCGGCGCTGCGCGGGCGAAGTGGAGTTGTAGAGATGGATGATCGCGCGCTTTGCCCCGATGAGCGATTCGACGGTGCGCTCGATCAAATCCTCGCGGGCCTGCACGAGCACCTGCACCGTCACGTCGTCCGGGATGTGCCCGCGTTCGATCAGCGTGCGGTTGAAGGCGAACTCGGTGTTCGACGCGGCGGGGAAACCGATCTCGATTTCCTTGAAGCCGCATTTCACGAGCGCGTGAAAGAGTTCCAGTTTTTGCGCGACGTTCATCGGCACGGCGAGCGCCTGATTTCCATCGCGAAGATCGACGCTGCACCAGATGGGCGCGGCGGTCAGGATGCGGTTGGGCCATTCCCGCTGCGGCAACGGCACGGGCGGGAAAGGACGGTATTTGGACGAAGGTTGAGAGTGCATTTTGAAAAAAAGTACGGGCGGAAGGGATGAGAGATACCGGGCCGGACGCCGCACTTCCACCCCGGAGCGGCGCGAGCCGAAAACAAGCGCGAGAAAGCTCCCCGGCCAGGCGCTACGAAACGCGCCCGGTGAAACCGGGAAGCAGCGTAAGTCGGCTGGTCAAAAGATGACGCATGGTGCGCGGACGGTAGCAGGCGATGGCACGACGGCAAGTGCGATGGGTGCGCCGGGCGGAAGCGGGCGATGGGATCGGCGGACAAGAAGCGGAGCGCGTCCGGCCATCTTTCCCGGAAGTCCGCGCTGCTCCCTCGCGCCCCCAATTATTTGATCCCCGTTGGCGTGAAGATGCCGAGGTCGGCGGTGGTGTGGCCTTGGGCGCGGGTTTGCGGCAGTTGTCGCGCAGCGCGTCGAGCGTTCATTGCGCTGAAAAGCCGCCGCCGTTCAGGCCGATCTCGAGGCCGTTCGGTGTAAAGCCATTGCCGATGTCGATGCCGATTTCGCGCAGGGCGTCGGCGACGAATTCGGAGCAGTTGTTGTTGAAAATGTCGTAGTTTTTTTCCTTCGATTTCTTGTCGATGAACTTCTTCAGCTTGCATGCCTGCTCCGCGCTGATCGGAATGAGGTAGGTGCGATCCGGCGGGCCGAAGCGCGTGGTATTCGGGCCGCCTTCCTGCTGGATTCCACCGGGATAATTTCCGAAGCCCGGCCCGCTGCCGATGGCGATGGCGGCGTGCCCGCCGGGGAAGGGCGTGTTGAATCCAAACGAGCCGAAGTCAGGACGGAAGTTGTAGAAATCGACGCGCACGAACGTGGGGCCGGACGCGAGCAGGCCGCTCGGGTCGTTGAAGTTCACGGGGTCGTTCAAGACATAGGCGTACACATTCGCGTCGCCCGCGCCGAAGAGGATCGGATCCTTGCGCGTCCAGCGTCCCGCCGCGGCGTCGTAATCGCGCGCGCCGAATCGCGTGAGGCCGGTGTCCGCATCGTAAAGTCCGCCGGCGAATCCGAAGGGCTGGAAACCGGGCGCGGTGTCGGCGGTGACGCGGCCAAATTCATCGTAGTCGAGCCGCTGCGCGATGGCGCCGGTGCTGGTGTTCACGACAAGCCGGATGCTGTCGAGATGGTCGGCGATAAGGCGGAAGGTCACGCCGCCTTTCACCATGTAATCCGGCGCGCGCAGCCGGC
>JAYVRQ010000250.1:0-6301 GCA_043776145.1 Chthoniobacteraceae bacterium | reverse complement strand
GATGCAGACGAGGTGAACGTGTCTCATACCGACCCTTTACTCCAGGATAGCGACGGCGATGGCATCACTGACGCCGACGAAATCACTGCCGGAACGGTTCCAATGGACCCGCAGTCGGGCTTCAAGGTCGTAGTCGCGCAGCGTTTGGCGAATGGCAGTTTCGTGCTGAACTGGCCGGCGATTACCCGGAAGACATACCGCGTGCTGCGGTCTGCAACACCCGATTTTTCCAGTTTCGATGTAGTCGGCGCGGGAATCGAACCAGTCGGAACGACAGCCAGTTATACTGATACCAGCCTCCCACCCGGCACGACTGGGGCGTTTTACCGGGTGCAGGTTGAATAGGCGGCGCGCATTTAGAAGAAAACTAAAAATTCGATCACTGCGACCACGATCGAGTAAAGTGAATGGGTAGCTTGAGAACCAGACGGCGGGCTTTGGCGTGGCGAGCAATGCGTGCCCGCCCTTCCACTTTTTCACAGCCTCTACGGCATCGCCTGCCAGCGCAGGCGCAGAAAGGCTTTCGGGGCGGCGGGTGCGAAGGGGATGGCTTTCACGGTGATGAGGTCGGTGCCGTCGGGCTGCGCGATTATGGAAAGTGTTTCGGGCTGGGATGTCGCTCCAGGCGGCGAGGTCGTCCGCGCCGCGCCGCCAGTTCTCCGCGCCGTCAACGGGCAGGCGCTACGGGAACTGCGTGGCGATCCGGTAGAAACGCTGCGCGCCTGCGGTCGTGTCGATGTAGCTCGCGGTGGGTCCGGTGGCGGTGACGGTCGCGAGCGTTTGCCAGGTGCCGGTCAGGAGGTCGTCGCGGTATTGCACGGTGAAGGTGCGGCCGGTTTCGCTGGCGAAGGTGAGCGTCACTTCGCCGAGGGCGTTGCGCGCGGTGGCGGGGACGGAGGGGACGGAAGCGGCGTTGTTTGGATCGCTGCCGAAGGCGAGTTCGATGCTGTCGGCGATGCCGTCGCCGTCGGTGTCGGTGGCGAAGCCGAGGTAGCCGGGCGAGCCGCCGAGTTCCTGGCTCGCGCGCCAGTTCGTGCCGAGGCCGTAGAGTGCGGGGTCGGCGACGAGCACCTCGATGGATGAGCCGAGTCCGTCGCCCGCGAGCGGCCACGGCGCGAGGTCACTATAGTTGAAATCGTGGATCGGATTTCCATCCACGTCCTTCAACTCGATGCGTTCGCCGTCGTTGTTGAGCGAGCCGGTGGACTGGCCGGCGATGGTCGCGCCGGTGCCGTAGAGCGTGGTGAAGGCGGCGGTGTTATTCGTGACGACGCAGTAACGGCCCGGCTGGAGCGTGAGATTTCCAAAGGTGAACCGCGACGAGAAAGGATTGCCGTCCGCGAAATACGCGCCGCTGAGATTGATCGGATTCAGGCCAATGTTTTTCAGTTCGATGAATTCGACGCCGCCCGCGCCGGACGGGTTGTACATGATTTCCGTGATGCGCAGGCTGCCGACGAGGTCGGTGCTGTTGCCGGGATCGGCGAGCAGCAGGTAGTCGAAGGCGACGCGCAGGCTCTGGCCCGGCGCGATGGTCGCGGTGTTCACCGCGCCGCTCGATGCGAAGAGTCCGCCATTCGTCGCGGTGCTGGCCGCGCCGATGTTTTGCGCGAGCACGTTGGTCCACGCGCCGTTCACGCGGCGTTGGAAATTCAGCGTGGCCCCGCTGCGGTGCAGGCGCAGCGTGAGGTCGCCGCCCGCGTAGGCGAGCGTGCCGACTTGCGCGTAGTTCGCCGCGCCGGATGCGCGCCAGACTTTGAGCACCGTCCCGTTTTCCAAACCGAACGCGTACCGCACGGTGACGCCGCTCTCGACCGTCTCCGCGTAAAGCCCGGTGAAGAAGCTCCCGAACTGCCGCGTTTCGAAATTGAAATTTGTCTGCAAAACAAAGTCCGCCGTCGCGGGCAGCGTGCGTGTGATGCGCGGGAATGCGGGCGTGGTCTGGCGCAGCGGGAACGTCGTGATCGCGGTGAGCTGCACGACGAGACTGCCGCTCGTTTCGTTCAGCGAATACCACGTCGCGGGCGAAGAGTTGTCGCGCAGTTCGGTGTTCGCGACGGTGTACGCGGCGAGCAGTTTGTCGCCGAAGCTGTCGAAGTCGGAAGCGTTATAGACCGTGAAGATGCGCGTCGCGGTGCCGACCTGACTCACGCCGTCGGTCGCTTGAATCGTGACGGTGTAAGTGCCCGGCACGCTGAACGTGAGATTGCGTGAGGCCGCTGTCGGCGAGGTCATCGTGAAGCCGCTCGCGGGCGACACGGCGAAGCCAAACGTGAGCGCGGTGCCTTCGGGATCGTAGCTGCCGATGGCGTCGATGTTCAGCACTTCGCCGAGCGCGACATTTTGCGAAGACGGCTCGCTCGCGACGACGACCACGGGCAGCGCATCGGTCGTCTTGTTGATCGTGAGCGCGCTATCCGCGCCGACCTGCGCGCCTGTCACCGACAGCATTCGCAGGGTGAGCACGTTCGCGCCGTTGCGGAGTTGCACACCCGCGAGCGACCACGGCGACGTGTTCGTGGCGTTCGTGCTCGTCCACGTCAGCACCGCCTCGGGATGCCCGACGCAGATGACGCTGAAGGCGCTCGACGGCGCGGTGCCCGCGATGGTCGCGGTGTCCGCTGCGGTGCTGCTGTTGTTCGCCGGGCTCGTCGTCGCGAAGGCGGCGCCGAGCGAGGTCGCGCCGATGAACGTCTGGATGACTTGATGCCGTGTCTGCGCCGTGCCGCTCGTCGCGAGCGTCGTCGGCCACGCCGCATAGGTCGCGGGCATCGCATACGACGCAGACGCATTTTCCTCCGCCGTGATCCACGCCCCAATGCGCGCACCACCCGCCGAGTAGGTCGTGATCATTTCGTTCAAATAGTAGTTCACGTATCGCCGCACGAACGGCTTCGAGAAATATCCCGGCGACGTCGTGCCGACATTTGTGAGCGTGCCGACCACGGCGTCGTTGATGCGCGTCGTCTGGAAAGCGTTGTCGCTGTCCCAGTGCAGGAACATCCATTTGTGATCCGTCGCGCGGTTGTAAAAGAAGCCGTTCTTCCCGCGGCTCATCGTGATGTTATCCCAATCCGCCGTGTAGCCGCGCACCGCCGCGTACGCCGCCATCGCCTGCGTGTCGGCCATGCGCTCGAGCGATTCCTGCGTGATCGCCGTGTTCGTTTCGAGCTGGCGGCACCACTCGATCAGCGTGCCGTAGTCGTATTCCCACTCGCGCGATTTCGGCACGAAATTGTTGTGATACGACACGGGATTTTCCGCGCCGGGGCTGTTCGCCGGGTCGTAGTCGAAGGTGCCATTCGCGTTCGTGAACCGCGTCGCGCCGTCGTCACCGATTTGGAATTTATCGTCCATCTCGAAGAACTGTCCCTCGCTGCCGTGATCCCAAATGCGGTCGAGCATGTCCTTGTCAAAAACCTCGCTCGTTTCGCGCACGGTGTAGGCCGTGTTGTTTTTCGCGATGCGGCAGACTTCGTTTTGATTTCCCGGCACGCCGAGCAGGTAGAGCCAGTAGCGGTGGATGCGGTTGTGCAGCATCGAGCCGCCCGAGGCGTCGTTGTCCCAATACAGCTTTCCCTTTCCGCGAAAGGGCCGGTCGCCGGGCAGCGTCATGCGCGCGCGATCGAGCGAACTGGCCGTGCCGCGCGTGAATGGGCTGCCCGTCTTGCGCACCGTGCAGCCGTAGTAAATCGCGCCGTCATTGTGGATGAAGGTGCAGGGGAAATAGTGATTCGAGAAACGCGGAAACTTGTAGTTGAACTTCGCCGAGCCGCCGCCCGTGGCCGGTTCGCCAATGCCGGGCGGAGTTGTGGTCAAAGGCGGGGCCGGGGTGTCGAGGGCATCGCCCCAGTACGCCGACATCACGACCCGCACCCGGCGCAGATCGGTCGCCGCCACGTTGCTGTCCACGACCCACATGCCGGGTAGATTCGCACCGCCGCGCGGGAACTGGCCGGTGAGTCCGCTCGTCGCCGCCGCCTCGACGTAAAACTGCACGATCGCGCCCGCACTGCCGTAACCCGCGAACGAAGCGGGGACGATTTGCGCGGTGAAAATTCCGTCGCCCGCGACCGCATCGCCGCCGGTGCCGCTGTCATTCATCGCCGTCGTATTCCACGCGGCGTTGGCGTTGATGTTATCCAGCCGGTGCTTGAGCGAAACGCCCGTCAACGCCGCCGCCGACGAGACGCGCGCGGTGATCGTCATCGTCTGCCCCGGCACCGGCACGGCGGGACTGTGCAGCCCGCCCGTCACCTGCGGCGGGGCGGCGGCAAGCAGGCGCGAATTGGCTGCGCCGGGCGTGCCGAGATTCGCCGGGATCGGCACGAGCGCCACGCCGCCCCACGACATGTCCCAACTCTGCGCGACGATGCGCGGTTTTCCCGAAACCCAGCGCGCCTCGAAAGCCAGCGTGTAAGCCGTGCTCGCGAGCATCCCCGGCGCGTCCTTCTGCATGTGATTGATCTTGTTGTCGCCATGCCCGTCCGCCACGAGATGCACGCCTTCCGCATCGTGAAAACAGCCCCAGTGCGTGCCGCTGCTTTGCCAGCCATCCACGTTATTATTGGCCAGCGTCGTCACGTTTGGATTCACGAAAAGATTGCTCCCGCCGCTCGTCGGGCGCAGCACGATGTTGCGCAGGATGAGATGGCCGTCGCCCGGAATCCACAGGCGGATTTCGTCGTCATTGATCGGATAAACCACGGAGCTTTGCGTGTAGTTGATCGTCAGATCGCGGTACGTGCCGCCGTCGATCGTGACCGGCTGGAAGCTGCTCTTCGCGCTTTCATCGCTGTCGGCCCACGCACCGCCGAGCGTGTTGTCCGCGTTGGGATTCACTAGTTCCAGCGAACTCCCACTCCCGCCCGCCAGTTCCGGCCACTCGCCGCCGAAGCGGTAATCCACTTGATTCGCGAGGTTGCTGTTCGCGTCTTCGAGCCGCAGCAAATCGCCGCCATTTCCGAGCGAGCCGCTCCAGTTCCCAATCGCCGCGAGTCCCGCGTACGCCGCGTTCAAATGCGCGGAGTTCGCCGCGATCACGAGCCAGCCGCCCGCCGCGATCGTCGTCCCCGGCGGGATCGTGAACTTCACCGCGTTGTCGAGTTTCCACCCGCCCACGTCCACCGGCGACGCCCCGCGATTGTGCAACTCCACGAACTCCCCATCGCGCTCATTGCTCGGCGGGTCCGCCATGATTTCGTTGATGACGATGTCCACATTCCGCGCCGGATTATTCTGCGCATCGCGCGTGTCCGCCACGTCGTTGAACCACTCGCCGCTCCCCGCCGGAAACACCTGCCACGCATCGCGTCCCGCCTTCCGCCGCAGCTTCTTCGCGCTGCGTACATTGTTCGACGCGTCGATCAGGTAAATGCGGACATCGCCGTTGTTGTCGGTCGCAAAATCCACGTTGAAGCTCGCCACCGCGCCCGGCGTCACGCTCCCGCTCAGCGCGATCTTGTCGCTGAAATCCAGCTTCGACGCGACGAAGAGCACCGCCGCCGATTGCGTCGTCGTCAGCGAATCGTTGCGCACCTCGATCCAATCCACATGCCCGTCCGCATTGCGAAAATGAATCTCATTCAACGCTAGTCCCGTCGCGGGCGGCGCAGGATCGGCGAGCCCCGCGGAGCCGCCGTTGTTCGTGCTTGCGCGCCACACGCGCCAGTCGTCGATTGCGCGATTTTCATCCGCGAGCACCAGCGAATGCCCCGTCCCATCCGGTGAAATCGGCCAGCGCCCTTCATCGCCGTAATTCACCGTCGTCATCACCACGCCATTTTTATCCTTCAGCGTCACGCGCTCGCCGCCGTTATCCAGCGAAGTCAGCGCATCCCACGGCCCGAAAATCCGCACGCCCGCCGGGATCGCCGGATACGCCGACCGCGTCGCCGCATCGCCCGCCGCGCTCACGATGATCCGCTCCAGCCCTTTCAAAAAATGCGCCTGCGAACTGCCCGCGTTGAAATCGGGAAACGTGAACGCGATCCCGTCATTGAACCGCCAGTTCGCCATGTCCAGCGGCGTGTTCGTGATATTCCAAACCTCGACAAACTCCGGTTTCCCCACCGGCGGCTGATACATGACTTCGGAAAAAACCACCTGCTCGGCGCGGACGGTTTGGACCAGGCCGAGGCAGCAGGACGCGAAAAGAATCCGGATATTCATAGAGGGAGAATGCGCGCGATCACTGCCACGGATTGCGGGGGATGTCCACGGGCCGAAGGCGACCAAAAAGGCCTGTCATTTCGACCGAAGCGCGGGCGGCGTAGAGCGAGCATGGCGCTAAGCCTGCTCG
>JAYVRQ010000249.1:0-1964 GCA_043776145.1 Chthoniobacteraceae bacterium | reverse complement strand
TCGCGAACTCATGCTGCCACGTCCGAAAAAAATCGCCCCACGCCTCGATCGTGAATTCGTAAATCGCATTCTCGAACACCGACATCGTTCCGCGCCAGCGATCCATCGTGTTGGGAACCGGCGTCATTGGCGTCTCACTCCACTTTTCATCACCCGCCTTGCGCCATTTCAAAACCGCCGACACGACATCGTGCCCATCCTTGAAGACATCCGCCTCCACAACCGCATCTTCGCCAATGCAACGCTTGATCGGATAGCGTCCGCCATCGACAAGCGGGCTCACGTTTTCGATAACGACAGTCGGTGGCCGGGGAATCATGTCAGCGTATGTTGCGCCATGCAGCCAGCGCAGGGCAAGTCTGGCTCCGCATGGCATCGCGAAAAAACGAAGGCGCGCTTCTGCTAAAAACGAAACTCACGCATCACCACGCACCATTTCCGCAACGCTGGCTGCGCGGCGCCCAGTTCGTTCCATCCGCGGTAAGTCAGCGAACGTCGTGTCCACGTATCGCGCGATGTCCTGCGAGTGACCGCTCGATTCGTAAATGATGCGCTCGTCGTGCTGCAACACCGGCACCGAGTAATACGCCCCGTCGGTCAACCGCAGGAGTTCGCTGCGATCCCAGTTCGGAATTTCTTTTCGCTCGAAAGCAATGCCACAAGCCGTGAGTGCCTGCGAGATTGGAATGCAGAACGGGCTGTGTGCCATTTCATAAAGAATGAGGCTCATGCCGTTTGTTATGCCAAAGCTTCAAAACTTACCAAGCGATGTTTTTCGATTTCCATTGCCAGCCATCGCCGGTCTGATAGCTTCGCGTCCAGGTGATCTTATGATCTACTCTACTCCATCGAAGCGAACCCGCCGCGCAAAAGCCAACCGCTCTGCCGGTATCTAGCCAACGCTTCACAACCCTGACTTCTCAGGGTTGATCTTCGCTCTCGCAGTCTAACCCCGCGCCTTCAAATCGCGCGGAAAGACTGTCCCGCGAGGATCCCGCGCTACCTCCTGCACAGGCGAGTTATGTCCTCGTGGAGCAGGGGCGGACATCGAGAACACCCAACAATGCAAACCTATGAACAACCTAACTAAATACCTCATCATCGCGGGCCTGGTCGGCCTGCTTATTCGCTTTGGGCCGCGTCTTCTCGGCGTCGTCTATATCCCGCATCATTGCGTCGGCATCCTGGAAAAAATGTGGTCGCTCGGCGGCTCATTGAAAGATGGGCGGATCGTCGCGCTCAATTCCGAAGCGGGCTTTCAGACGAACCTACTCCGCGGCGGCCTGCACTTCGGCTTGTGGCCGTGGCAGTATCGCGTCCATCGCCAGCCGCTCGTGACGATCGGCCAGGGCAAGCTCGGCTATCTCTATGCCCGCGACGGTGCGCCGCTTCCACCGACCCAAACACTCGGCCAAATCGTGTCGTGCAATCACTTCCAGGATGCGCGTGCCTTCCTGCTCGCCGGCGGGCAGCGCGGACGCCAGCGTCTCATCCTGCGCGAAGGTGTCTATGCCATTAACTCCGCCTTGTTCGTCATCATTACGGAGGACCGTGTCTATACCGGCCCCGTCCACGACATGCAGGCGTCTGCCTACGATGAATGGCGCAATCAGTTATTCGTTCTCCAGGGTTTCGATCCCGTCGTCGTTGGTTATGGCAGCGTCAGCCGTGTTACGGCCAACCCATCCGGCGAAGTCTCCGCCGATGTCTCCACGAGCGATAACATCGGAATCGTCAGCGTGCATGACGGCCTCTCGATCGAGTCGGGCGAAATCATCGCGCCGGAAGTGAAGGCCACGGATGACAAGCCAGGACACAACTACTTCCAGGACCCCGAGGCATTCCTTGCGCTCGGTGGAAAGCGCGTTTGGTATCAACTTTGAAGTGCAACATGGGTTAGTTAGTATGGAAGCACTCATTCGGTGTTTTGTATGCATGTCTTTTTCTCGGTCGGTTGTTTAGTT
>JAYVRQ010000248.1:0-6322 GCA_043776145.1 Chthoniobacteraceae bacterium | reverse complement strand
GTCAGCACGATCCTGCCGGTGGTCGCGGGCGTATCCTGCACGAAGCCGGTATAGGTGCCCGTCGCGACGGCGAAAGCTTGAAAATTCGCCTGCACCTGGCGCGTGTGGTCGAGCACAAAAGCGAGCGTCGTCTCGTCCGATGGCAGGTCGCCTGTCCAGCCCGCGAAATAAGCTCCAGCCTCTGCCTTTGCCACGAGAGCGAACGGAGTCTGCGGCGGATAATCCAATGCCGACTGCGGTCGCGGCGTCACCGCACCGGGGCCATTCAGCGTGAAGTAAAACAGCGGATTGATCGTAATGGTCAACGCGAGCGCGGTCGTGCCAGCAGCGTTGGTCACGTTGATCGTCACGGAAAACACACCGGATTCCGTGGCCACGCCAGTCAGCTTCCCAGTCGTAGCATCGAAGACGAGCCCGGCTGGCAGCGTTCCGACCAGATCGAACGTGGGTGTGCCATCGGTGCTCTTCACCTTCACGGTGTAAGGCGGAAAGAGCGTGCCTTCCCCGCCAACGATGCTGGGATCGCTGGTCGGCTGCGGGAGCACTTTGATTTGCAGCGGATGCGTCGCCGTGCCGCCCGCGTTCGTCGCCGAAAGCACCATGTCGAAAACGCCCGACTGCCCCGGCATGCCTGTGATGATGCCGGTCGCGGGACTAAAGACCAGTCCGCCCGGAAGCGTTCCGGTCAAGCCGTAGGTGCCGATCGAATCCCCGCCGGTGTCGATCGCGTAGGTGAAGACTTGCAACTGCGAGAGCACCTCGAAGGTCGAGGCGTTTTTGATCGCCGGCGCCACTTTCAAAGTCACCGCTTTCGTCGAAGTGCCGCCTGCGTTGCTCGCGCGCAGCGTGACCTCGAAGACGCCGGATTGGATCGCCGCGCCGAAGACCACGCCGCTCGCATTCACCGCGATGCCCGGCGGCAGCCCGTCCGCGCCGAAGGCGTCGATCGCATCGCCACCCGTGGTGATGGGGAATTGGAACGCGACATCACGCACGTATGGCAGCGGCGTTCCCGCGTTGGTGATTCGCGGTGGCACATTGATCGTCAGCGGTTTCGATCCGGTGCCAAAGCCATTCGAGGCGTGGAGCGTCAGCACGAAGCTGCCCGATTGCGCCGGCGCGCCCGTGATGGTGCCTGCGCCTGCGTTAAAGATCAGCCCGTTGGGAAGCGTGCCGTCAAAGCTGTAAGCCGTCGGCGTATTCGTCGCGGTAATCGCGTAAGTGAAAGGCGATCCTTTCACCGCGGTAACTGCCGAGACGCCGGAGACGCCCGGCGCATTGCTGGAGGCGTATGTTCCCGTGATCGTGAAAGTCACCCCGTTGGTGAGTTGCACCTGCTGATTCGGCGGCGTGCCAAAGCCGCTCACCGGGTTGAACTCAACGGTGTAAGTCCCCGGCGCAAGATTCACCGTATAGGTCGCCGCATTGCGGAAAGCTGCTTCCCCCACGAAGCGCCAGCCGCCTTCTCCCGCGAGGGCATTGACCGGTCCCACGTTCACTTTTACTGCACCGAGTCCAAAGGTCTGCGCGCCTTGCGATGCGCTCACATGGATGATCCCGCCTCCGGTGTTGTTGCCACCGCCGTTGCCTGAAACCACGGCGCGGTTAAAAAGATCGATCACCCCGCTGTCGATGACTCGCACCACGGTCTGTGCGGTGCCGCCGAGATAGATCGCCGCCGGGTAATAGTTGCCGCCCTCGAACTGCACGCACAGCGGCCCGCCGGAATTCCCGCCACTGCTCGTGATGGCTGCGGTTGTGAACGTCCGACCGAACGCCCGCGCAAACGAGACATTGGTCGGCGGCGTCGCGTGCATTCTGCCCTGGCTGGTCGGCGCGACGCCATCCACGGGATAGCCCACGAGCGTCTTGAGCACGGGCGAAAGCAGCCATTCATTGTCCGTCGCGTCGCTAGCTAGAAATCCGCCGAATCCTCCGCGCCCCGCGTCCTCGAGAAAATAGAGTGCCGCCGCGTCGAGCGTCTGCGATTGCGGCGAGGATTGGCCGGGAGTGTTTTCCACGGTGCGCTGAGCCGAGTAGCCGTCGAAGATATAAAAGCCGCGCGGAATCTGTGGCTTCGGTTCATAGGTTCCACGGTCGCGTTGAAAGAGCCATTGCAGGCCGGTCGCCGCTGAGAGCGTCCCATCGTCAAAGACAACGTGCCCCGCCGTCGCCACCACCCGCGCTTTCACCACGAAGCCCGTCGATGCCCCCGCGTCACTGCGAAGCTGGCCGACATAAGCGTATGGAAGCGTCTGGCTCGTCGAGACTGTTTCAAAAGGGAGCACTCCCGGCTGCGTTCCGATCGGCGCATCGGCGAGAAAGTAAGTGGTTGTCGCCGTGCTCGTCTGGCCCGCGGGCACGGACACCGAGAGCGGCGGCGGAGTCGTGCGGCCGGGGAGCGGCTTGCATTCCACGAGGTAAATTCCCGCGGAAAGCCCGGGGTTTATTGCGCCGCTGTCATGCCAATGCGTGTTGTCCTCGCCGAGGAATCGCCACTGCGCCCGGTCTGCCACCGGGACCGTCGGTGCGGCCAGCGATTCCGGCTTGAGCGTCACGCTCAATGCGCCGGTCGTTTCGCCACTCGCCTGGAAGTATTCGCGATCGAGCACCGTTGCCGCCCCACCGCTAATGACGCTCACCGTCTCCCGCAAGGGCTGGTAATAATTCGATACTGGCCGAAACTCGATCTCCCGATCACCAGTTGCCATCCCGCCCACCGGCACGCCCGATGTCCTCCACTGCTGCTCGCCGACAAAACGCCACCCTGCACCGATGCCTGCCGGACTGAGATTAACGAGAATGAAGCCATGCGCGTCCGCCGACGCGGCAGGAAATACATGGGCGAACTCCGAGAGCGAATTGACGCTCAACATAGCTGCCGCACTCGTTACAATTCCACCCACGTTCGAGATCACCACATCATAACTTCCCGCATCCGCCGCACTCGCCGACGGGATCGAGAAGCTCGGGCCGTTCGCTCCAGCGATCTCGGAACCGTCCTTCCGCCATTGGAAACGCAGCGGCGCATATCCGGTCGCTGTTACTTGGAACGTCACCGATTGTCCGGGAACGACCGTCCGGGACACAGGCTGCGCGGTGATATTCGGAAACTCACCTAGGAGGAAGACGTAGGCGCTGCCGCCGTCTCCGTCATTATATGCACCCACTAATGCCGTATCTCCGCTCAGCGCCACACCCCAGCCAAAATTGTCGCCATCCGAAACATCCACACCCGATGTCAGCTTGGCAGACTGATTCCAAACCGTTCCGTTTCGGACATACACATAGGCGTTCCCCGCCCGGGAGCCTGTCGGAGCATCGGACTCGGGGGCGCCAATCAATGCCGTGTTCCCTTCCAGGGACACGCTCCAGCCGAAGCGGACAGCTTCCGTGACGTCATTGACAATCAGTTTCGCTTGTTGGCTCCAATTGTTACCCACCCGGGTGAAAACGTAGGCGGCCGGAGTAACACCTTCAGGAGCTCCAATCAAAGCAGTGTCTCCACTCACGGCAACAGAACCCCCAAAAAAATCTAAAAAAGGGTTGTTTGGATCCTTATCGTTTGGTGTCAGTTTGGCTTGCTGACTCCAATTTGACCCGTTCCGAACAAAAACGGATACGTTCTCGACAGGGCCATTGGAGGTGTTAAAAAAACCTGCCACAATCGCTGTATCCCCGTCTAAGGCGAGAGAAGAATCCACCGTCGAACCGGGCGAGGGCGAGCCATTGAGGGCAATGAGCGTGGCTTGCTGGGTCCAGGCCAGCCCATTCCGAACAAAGACTGCTGCGCTTGAGATGGAATCGGTTCCAATTCTGCCCACCAGCGCGGTGTCCCCGTTCAGAGCAACTTGCTCCCCCAACGGAGCGCCGTCGCTGGTAACTAATCTTGTTCGTTGTCCCCAAGTCGCCCCGTTTCGCTTATAGATATATACTCCACTGATATAACCTGAGATTGCCGCGGTGTCCCCATTCAATGCGACCGAAAGCCCAAAGTAATCACCAGCCGCAGCGTTGCCACTGGCTAATTTCTCCTGCTGGGTCCATGTCTTGTTGTTCCGAACAAAAACATACGCGCGACCAGCGTCTGCACCCGCCGGCGTATCGTCATAGGACGCTCCAATCAGCGCTGTGTTCCCGCTCAAGGCCACTTCGCTGGCGAACGCGTCTCCACTTCCGGACCCATCTGTAGCCATCAGTTTCTCCTGTTCGTACCAGAACGTGCCACTCTGCACATAGACGTAGGCGCTCCCAGCACCGTCCGCCGCTGAAGTGCTGGCATAAGGAGCTCCCACCAGCACCGTATCTCCGCTCAGGGCTACCGATCGGCCAAAGTTGTCGCCATTTTGTCGATCGCTGGCAGTTAACTTTGAGCGCTGGCTCCATACGGTTCCGCTTCGTACGAAGAGGTATGCAGCTCCCTCAGAGATGCGGTAAAAGTCCGGCATTCCAACAAGGGCCGTGTCTCCATCCAGCGCGACCGCTGTACCAAAGATTTTGTATCGACTGCCATCGCTGGCAAACAGCTTTGTTTGGCGGGTCCAAAGAGTTCCAGTTCGGACGAATACATAGGCAGCGCCAGCGCTGATGTCGTTCGGGCTGTCTGCATAATATGCACCTACAAGTGCGGTATTTCCGCTCAACGCCACCGCCCCACCGAAATTGTCGTCGCTTCCCCCCTCGATCCCTGACGTGAGTCGCGTTTGCTGTGTCCAAGTCGTTCCGCTTCTAACGAAAACATACGCAGCTCCTGCTTCGACACCCGCTGAGTTCTCCGCATTTTCAGCGCCCACCAACGCGGTTTCCCCGCTCAATGCGACGGATACGCCAAACCTGTCCGAGGCTGCACCGTCAGCCGCGATCAGCTTTGCCTGCTGGCTCCAGGTGGTTCCGTTCCGGACAAAAACATAAGCCCTCCCCGAATACGGCCAGGGATAATAACCGGGGCCGGGTGCTCCGACCAACGCTGTATTTGCACTTAATGCCACCGCGTGGCCAAACGTATCGGATGCCATGCCATCACTGGCACTAAGTTTCGCCTGCTGGCTCCAAGTTGTTCCGTTCCGTATGAAAACGTACGCACTCCCGGAGTTTTGCGGCCCGGTAGTATCGTCTCCCCGCGCTCCGATTGCGGCAGTGTTTCCGAGCAACGCCAATGCGCTTCCGAAAAAGGCATCCGTCGTTCCGTCACCAGCAGTGAGTTTTTGTTGCTGGCTCCATGCAGTGCCGTTCCGCACGAATACATAGACGGTTCCGGCATTGCGTCCAAATTGAGTGTCCTCGTCGAGGGCTCCTACAAGTGCGGTGTTACCGCTCAAAGCGATCGAAAAGCCGAAATCACTAAAAGCCCCCGTGTATTCATTCAATCTCGCTTCCACATTAACGAACAAAGGATCGACGGTAATCGGGTAATGGGCACCTGTGTCGGCAATGAGAAGGACAACCTGAGAATCTCGCACTTCGATCCGCGCGGATAGTTCACGTTGGTGTGCATCCCACGCTTTCAGGGACGTCCAATGGAGGACTTCTGCCCCCCGGGAATCGACAAAGCGCACGCTGTCTCGTCCGTCAGTGGCGTCGGCGCGCAGATTACCTTCAACGCTCAAGAGAAGCGCCACTTCGCTCGCTGCGCCCGCAGGCCGCGCAGCCAGGGTGAAGCCTTGCTCGATGCCGTCTTTTTTGTTCTCGAACCATTGTGTGATCGCGGTTGCCGGGTCGCTCATCTCCACGCGGGCGTCCTTGCAGGTCGAAGCATTCGCAGAAACGGGTTCAAACGTGTCATCACGTCCGACATTCCGAAGGCGTAGCGCAACACTCCACGGCTCTGCATTCTCGTCTTTCGGTCGCCGCCCGCTCGCGAGTTCGATGCCATCCTTGGAAAACCACGCCCGCAACTGCTGCGCAGGATTGGCGGCGAAATAGTCCGCACCGCGCGAGTGCGGCCCGGAAGGATCGATTTTATCCACCGCATAACGCGCGGCTTGGAACGCTGCGCCCAACGATTCGTATTGCCCCGATTTGCGAAGCTGCTCCTTCGCCGCTTCACCGCTGACGGAGGCTCCCTCCGTGTCCGCGCCGAGAGTGGACGAATCGGTGGAGGGTGGTCCCGGCAGCGCGTCCTCCGATTCCGAAAATTTCGGGTTATTTTCCACCGTCCACGGCGCACCGCGGGACGCCGACCCGCCGGTGATTTCATCCGCCCGATTGGCTCGCCAAAACGCGAGCAGGCAGCAGAGCGCCACGAGGGCGGTGATGGTAACGAGAGCGCGCCACTTTCCCGCGCATTCCGAACGAGAACGGGTGCGATATTTCCAGATAGCCA
>JAYVRQ010000247.1:0-1968 GCA_043776145.1 Chthoniobacteraceae bacterium | reverse complement strand
TATCACCGGGAGTTCGACGTGAAGCCTGATTATTCCCGCCTCTACCTCAGTCGCAACCAGCTTGAGAGGCTTGTGCCCGAAAGAATGGTTCACTGATTACGGACAGAATCCGATACCAATGTTGCCCCGCCATGCGCCATCCATCGCCCCAAAAGCAGAGTCCGGCGCGCGAAGCGGCACCGAGAGCGGAGGAGTCGGTTTGGTGGTATGTAGTCTGTCCGCTCTGCCGCGATCCGTTTATTCTCAACGAAACCTTTTGCGCATTGATCCAAAGCGCCCCGAGGAAATCCGCTTGGAATGTCCGAAATGTGGAGGGCTGCACACCGATGCCTGCCGTCAGGCGGTTACGCGGGAAGGCTTTTGGAGCGCCCCGGAAAATGCGCAATGGCTTGGGCGTGAAAACGACACTCAGCGAGCCGAGACTCCGCCGGCGGCCATCGCCCCACCAAGCGCGACGCCGGCGCGCGCCACGATCGCGGCAAAGGCCGCGGTGCGGATCATTCCGGAGCCGCGCCGTGGCTGGGTGAATTCTTGGTAATAAGTTGGACGGTCTATAAGTTGGCGCGCCATGCCGAAGACGCTTTCCCTCGAAATTTCCGACGATGATTTTGCCATGATCGAAGAGGCCGCGGAGATGCTCGAGCTTTCACCGGACGAACTGGCCGTGCTCGCCGTGCGGGCCGTAGCCAGGCACGCCCGCGCCCGTGGCAGATTGCATCTCCCGATCCGCTTGGAAGGCGACCCGATCCGCCCGCGTGCCTTTGAACTGCCGGACGATCCAGACCTCGATCCGCCCGACGAACCGGCCAGCGACCGCTGAAAAAATGAGCCGTTGGTTCTAGCTCCCGGTGTCTGGAGTGAACGGCTCGGTCCCCCGCCGAACGAAGCAAAGACGACCCGCCCCGCCGCGCGTGTGCGCAGCGGCGACGGGCCGCGAGTTCCCCCCGGAACGGGGCAGACCATGCACGGAAGCCGCGCGCGGCTCAACCCGGCATTCGCGGCAGTCCCCGCGCGCGTGTGCCTGCCGTTCACGCCGCTGGCGCGTTCTATTCCTGCCAGATCGAGAAGGTGCGGCGAAAGCGCGTCTCGGCGATTTCCACGCTGATTCTCCAATGCCCGAAGAGGGCGGGAGTAAACGAAAACTGACGTGGTGAAACGTCTGCGGGTCCGGCGTTTTGTATTTCGTCGGCGCGTTCACATCGAAAGGGATTTCACATTCCAGACACGGGGAGCCCGCCGGATCAAGCACGCGCACGAACATCGTGTCTCGTTTCTCTTCCCCATCGTAAAAGGCGAACACGAGCGAGAGCAGGGCCTTCAATCGGTTCGCGCGGCAAGATCGCGACGCGGAAGGCCCCGATCATGTTTTTTACGCCCGCATCCTTTTCCGGGTGCGGGTCAGCATCACGCAACGCGGGCACTCGAAAAAACGGCGTGGTGCAGGTGCATCGGCTATCGCCGCCGCGGCTTCTTTCCTTGCTGCGCGGACGGCGCGGAAGATTCAACTGGCTTGGCTCGCGAGAGAGTCACCTTTTGATAACCGCGGCTCTTGGAAGATTCCGGGTGCGGTTCAAGGCCGATGATCGTGATGCAACCGCGCACCGGCCCGTAAATCCAAAACATCCGGCCCGCGGCGGGCGTCCGGTTTTCCAGATACGACTGCCAGACCTTTTCGCAGTAGCGTTTGGAAAGGTCCGAAATCTCGTGCGACGCGAGGCCCGGATGCGCGGGATTGTTTTCAAGCAAAGTGGCCGTCTTCACGATCTTTTTGAAAAGCCTCAGTTCGTGGCCGTCGAGCGTGTCGGCATCCGCCTTGCCGCTCAAATCGGCCCACAAATCCGCCATCTCTGGAAGACCCCACTCGATCGTGAATTTCGCCATTGCCGCGCTCGCGCCTTACTTCGCGAATCGGGCGTATTTCTTCAAATCGGCGGGCTGCGATCGTTTGCCCGCGCGCAGATTTTTCAT
>JAYVRQ010000246.1:0-6330 GCA_043776145.1 Chthoniobacteraceae bacterium | reverse complement strand
TTCTCCGCCCAAGATTGATCCGACAAACTTGTAGCACCGGTCTTCCCCCGCCAAACCCTACCGCAGCAGCCTTTATGTATTCTCGATGTCGGCTTTTTTCGCTTCGATTGCGGCGATTTTCTTGGCGCATTCCGCGTTGATCCTGTCCTCTTCGGCCTCCAATTCGGCGAACCGGCGTTCGGTTGATGCCCGAATGCTCCGTCATTGATCGAGCTTTCCAACACCCATCGCCCGCTTGGATTATCGTCTCCTTCGGCAGGCAAAATATAGGATCGAAACGTAAGCGGTTGACTGGAAGCGGGCGTAGTGGCCCAGCCTTGTCCACTCCACCAGACGGCTGGAGAAGCCTGCTCCAGATCCAACGTGGCCGGAGTCGTATTCACCAGGAGCGCGCCCGCTTCCGTGATCGCCCCGAGCGTGCCGACGGCGGGGGTTCCCACGCTATCGGGCGTGTCCTCCAAACCCGGAATGGGACTGCCGAAGCTCGGCCCCGAATTGATGCGGTTGCCAAATGAATAGAATGTCGAACCGGGAAATAGCTGGATCAAAGCCTGCCCAAATGAGGCCCCACTCACTCCACTATAGTTGGTTTGATTGCCGATAAACGAGAGATGACCTGCAAGACGCCCGGTCACGTAACTGGAGTTTTGTCCGCCAATGATCGGCCCGTAGAACTGCACCACGTTGTTTGTCACCGTGTAGTCCCGGCACTCTGGCTGGCCCGACCCGGCCAGGAGGACACCCCAGCGCTGCAGCGTGGGTCTGGCGACTGTCCAATAGCCGTAATCGATTCCAAACACATTGTGATCGATGACCCAGTTTTGAAATCGCCAATTGCGCTGTCCGTAGAGCGCCGTCGGATCGGAAACAACCACGACGGCATCACCCGCCCAATCCTCCGCGTCATTCGTTGTCGTCGGCGTTCCGATGACCTCCTCATTGTAGGCATGCATCGCCGCGAATAACGTGGGGCTCAGCCGATCAGGCGGCTCCGGCTCCAGCGAATAACGGCGCAGTTTATCGACGATTCGCAAATTAATGGCATGAGTGTCGTCTCCCATCTGATATTCCACCTCGAAGCGACAACCTGGGTTTGGGATAGGTGGCGGAGTGGCAGTGGAATCCTTCAGTTTGAGCCAGACGCGCACCCGGTAATCGTTGGAGGCGCCGGAAAGCTTTATCGGAAGGTCGAAATACGCTCCGTCCAGATCCTGCTTCGTCTTGCGGACATTGAGGCCAAAGAAGTTGTTGATGGGATTAGTCGCCAACCCGCCCCATCCGCAGCCGAAGAATTGATTCTGGGCGATGAGCACGTCATCGATGTTGCCGGTATCAAAATACAAGCCGCACGGGCAGCCTTGGCTTTGGTTATGAGTAAAGGTGATGCCGCGTCCAGTGAACTGATAGGCAGATGATGGATTAGCTCCGTTGGGATGGGTAGGGTAAACTCCCGGCGGAAACCCATTTGGCAGATTCCGGCAGAGATTATGCCGCATGTCCACCATGTGCCTGGAAAAGCACGTCATCCCGACTACATAGTCGCCATGCCCATCCTCCGCGATGCAGTTGCGGATGGCCAGCGTCGCCCTTCTGGGTAGGGCTGGCGGTGCCGGATCAATGCCGGGCGGTCCCAAGGGTCGCGTTTCATCAAATCCGCCTACGTGACTCAAGAAGATGGAAAAGCACTCCAGCGCACTGCGATTGTCGCCGTAGGTATTGAGGCAGCGGACGTTCTCCACCGTGGCATTGCCGCGCGAATACATCGCCACGCCCGCCACCGCGCACTTCCCATCTGCGGGTCGATTCGGAAGCGCAGGCCAGTTGGCATCGATCGTCATGTCCCGCACCACGAGATTATTGTTTGGTTCGCCAGGGACGGCAAAGACGACGACACGCGAGCCGTGGGTTCCATTGGCATCCAACGAAGAGGCGTCGGTGAACTCGTTCAATTTCAGCGTTGTGCGGTTCATCCCCATCCCCTCAAGAATCCAGCCATTGCCCATTTTCCAGCCTGTGGTGACACCACCAGATGGTGTCAGCAAATTTCCATTGGTTTTGAATGATCCGGGGCCGAGATGAATGTAGTATTTGCGGTCAATAGGATCGTGAGGATTAAAATAAAAGTCGCGCAGCAGCGCATCGAAAATATCCGCTCGACTTGCATCAAATGGATTGCCCTCGGTTCCTGTTCCCGGAACACCCGGAATTTCGTAGCTGCGTAACCAGACTTCAGTTCCCATATTTGTGTGTTGTGCAGGCTATGTTTTGTGCGTTTCCATTTTCGTGTGCAACAAAATTCCACTTGCTCATTTACGTTTGTTGCCGAGTTTTCCACAAAGCTGAAGAAAACAGCGACTGTAGCCTTATGAAAGCATTTCTTCTTGTCCTTTTTGTCTTTGTCCTGAATGGTGTTTTTGGATTGCGAGCCCAACAAAAAATCAACGGCCCGGGTGACACGATCATTGGGGGGCAAATCTTGGGTGGCGTCTTTGTGCAGGCCACCGAAGGCACGCCCGCTGGAAACGCCAACATGTTTCCATCCGACGGAAAGCCGAGCTTTGCTATCGATGAAAATCGTTTGACCAAATACCGAAATTTTGGAGAATTCAACACCGGTTTTGTGATTACACCGGGAGCCAACTACGGCAACGGCGGAACTGGTGTGACGCAGTTAGTTTTTGGCACCGCCAATGATTCTCCCGAGCGCGATCCGCTCACTTTCACATTGGAAGGGACCACGGGCAACCCGTTGACGGGAACTTACACACTGATTACCAGCGGTAGCACGGGTTTCGACGTTGATCCCGGGCGTCAGGCAGCGGTCGTAGGCCCTGCGTTTCCTGCCGTAGGGGCTTTCACAAGTTACCGTATTATTTTTCCGACCATTCGTAATCCTGCAACAGCGGACAGCATGCAGATTGGCGAGGTGGCGCTCATAGGCTATGCCGCTCCCGAGCCAACGACTCTTTCCCTGCTCATGCTTTCCGCGCTCGGGCTGCTGGGTGCGCGGGGGAAACGCGTGGTGAAAGAGTGAAGCCGATTTCCACGATGAGAAAGCTGATTCTCTTCGTTGCTTTAAGCCCCTCGTTCCCAAGTTTTACTTGGGAAAGTGCTTTTCCCCGAAGCTGTGCTTCGTCTCCCCCGCTCCGCGCCGCCGAAGTGAAACTTCGCCAACAGGGCATTCCCAAGTGGAACTTGGGAACGAGTGCGAAATTACGCTTATGAAAACATCATCTCTTACTGTTATCTTAGCAAGCCTAATCATTGGTTGCGAATCCTGGGCGCAAGGCGACATCACCGGGATTGGGGATCCAGTGATCGGCGGCCAAATGATCGGTGGCGTATTCGTCGTGGCGACGGAAGGCGTTCCGGTGGGCAACTCCAACATGTATCCGGCTAACGGGAGGCCGACTTTCACCATCGATAACAACTTCGCCACCAGTTATCGAAATTTCGGGGAGATTAACACCGCTTTCGTCATCACTCCAAACTTCGGATCCTCGGTTGGAGGGACGGGTGTAAGCGGAATTCAGTTCGCCACCGCCATTGATGCGCCGGAACGCGATCCGCTGACGTTTGTCTTGGAGGGGACGAGAGGAGATCCCCTGATCGGCCCCTACACCTTGATCGCCTCTGGCAATACAGGATTCGCCAACGATCCTGGCCGCACTACCGGGGTCCTAGGGAGCTCATTTCCGGTGGTTGGCGCTTTTACCAGCTACCGTGTGACTTTCCCGACGATCCGCGATTCTACGACCGCAGATAGCATGCAGATTGGTGAAGTCGCGATTGTCGGTTTGGCCGCCCCCGAGCCGTCCATCCTTTCCCTGCTCGCCATCTCGGCGCTCGGCCTGCTGGGGGTTCGCCGGAGACGCCTGGCGGCGGAGTAAAAAGAGCCTCGCGCCGAGGTGTTCCAAGGATGTAAAATTCCGCATTCGTCCACCGGGTACTCCCTCCATGAACAAACTGCTTTTTCTTATCGTTCTGCTGATTCAAGGCGCGACCTTCCCGTTGCGCGCCCAGAATCAGGATGTGACGGGACCGGGAGACCTCATTTATGCCGGTCAGATGATCGGAGGCGCGTTTGTGGTGGCGACGGAGGGAACGCCTGTCGGGAACGCCAACATGTTTCCCTCGAATGGAAAACCGACTTTCGCGATTGATGACAACAATACCACCGAATATCGCAATTTTGGCGAAATAAATACGGGATTGGTCATCAGAGTAGGTTCCAATTTCAACGGCGGAGGAACGCTCTTAACGCAGCTAGGCTTTGGGACGGGGAGCGACGCTCCGGAGCGCGATCCGCTGACTTTCACACTCGAAGGGACCAATGGGAATCCGCTGACGGGCATTTACACCTTTATTACCACAAGCAGCACTGGGCTGAATACGGATCCGGGTCGCGAGAGGGGTGCCCTAAGTGCGCCTCTCCCGGCAGTGGGGGCATTTACCAGTTATCGCGTGATTTTCCCAACCGTTCGCGATTCCGGCTTGGCAGACAGCATGCAGATCGGGGAAATTACTCTGCGTGGAGTCGCTGCGCCTGAGCCGACGCCGCTGACATTGCTCGGGCTGCCGGTGCTCGGCCTGCTCGGCACCCGCCGCCAGCGCCGAGCGGAAGCATAACGAAAAAGAGTTCAACAGTTACGGACTTCCCGCTTCCTCACCCAATGGCCGCACGAGCATCAAGACCACCGCGCAGCTAATCAGAAAGCCGTCCCCTTTCGTTTGCTCTTGATCGGGCCTCGTTGGGGACGAACCTCCTTTCATGAAAACGAAATCACTCACGGTTGTTTTATCAGCGGTTTGCTTTCACGGAACGCTGCTATCACAGGGCCCTGTCACGGGGATCGGAGATCCTGTTATCGGTGGACAAATGGTCGGCGGCGTGTTCGTCGTGGCGACGGAAGGAACGCCAAGTGGCAATGCCAACATGTATCCGGCCAATGGGCGGCCAGCTTTCGCCATCGATAATAACCTCGCAATGAAATATCGCAATTTCGGGGAATTCAACACGGGTTTCATCGTCACCCCGGGCGCTGGTGCGTCGGTGGGAGGCACGGGAGTCACCCGCCTGAGTTTAGGCACTGCCAATGACGCCCCGGAGCGTGATCCGATGACCTTCATTCTTGAAGGCACGAATGGTGATCCGTTGACGGGAATCTATACGCTGATCGCAGCGGGCAGCACAGGTTTGGAGGTCGATCCTGGCCGCCTGGAAGGCGTGGTCGGCCCTTCCTTTCCCGTGGTCGGAGCTTTCAAGACTTACCGCTTAATTTTTCCCACGGTTCGCAACGCTGCATTGGCTGATAGTATGCAAATTGGCGAAGTGGCAATAGTCGGTTTTGCCGCTCCCGAGCCGACGATCCTTTCCCTGCTCGCCATCTCGGCGCTCGGGCTGCTCGGCACCCGCCGCCCACGGGATACGAAAGAACGGGCTCAGCTTTAAAATCGTAGTCGCGGCAACGGGGTCAGCTTTATCGCGGCAACGGCGGCGAACGGGGTGGTGGGTGCGAGCGAGACCTTTGCCAAACAAGTCGGCGACCAGAAGCTGCCGGATGAGCAGCGGGCGCGGGCGCTGCGCTATCTGCTGCACCTGGTCGGCGACATCCATCAGCCGCTGCACGGCGCGACGCGCTGCACGGCGGCGCACCCGGAGGGAGATCGCGGCGGGAACGATTTCAAGGTGAAGGGCGAGGTGAACCTGCACTCCTACTGGGATGGCGGCGTGGGCATGTTCGCGCACGTCCTGCGTCCGCTGAGCACGGAGGGACGGGCGATCATCAAGAACCGGGCGGCGGAGATTCAGCACGCCTTCCGGAAATCGGCGCTCGGCCCCGCGACGAAGTCGCAGAGCCGCAAGACGTGGCGCAAGGAGAGCTTCGAGGCCGCGAAGTCAGTCGCCTACAGGCTGGAAAAATCTTTCGCGGCCATGTAGCCGCCGTCTTCGCCTGCCCCGAGAGGGATGCCTGCGATACGAAAGCGACCTCCCGGCGTGCGACTCCTCACCCTGCATCTCAATAACTCTTCGCCCACACGACCCGCCGCTTGCTCGGTTCGCCGGTGAGGATGCACTTGCCGTCTTCCTCAGTTCCCGAAAATGGGATGCAGCGGATCGTCACTTTCAGATCGTCTTTGATTTTCTCCTCGACCTCCGCGGAGCCGTTCCAATGCGCGAGCGCGAAGCCGCCGTGAATCTCGGGCTTGTCGGAATTCTTCGCGGTGAAAAAGGCGTAGAAGTCTTCCTTCGTGTCGATCTTCACGGTGTTCGCATCGCGCAGCGCGGTGGCGCGGGCGAGCAGCCCGGCTTGGATTTCCTCCAAAATC
>JAYVRQ010000245.1:0-6357 GCA_043776145.1 Chthoniobacteraceae bacterium | reverse complement strand
CGATCGGCGCGGTGAAGTGAGGGAAGGCTTCCCGCCCAATGCGCGGCGCACAATCCTCTATTCAAGAAACACAAAGCCTTTTCAAACGCGCCTCCGCTCCGTAACTCTCAACTCTCAACCTTCAACAACACACACCTCATTATGCCCAACCCTTGGACTGGAAAAGGAAACCCATACACTCGCCAGGAAGTCTGCGACCGCCTGAACGCGACACTCAAACGCGGCGAAGCCATCATTGCCGCCGGGGCGGGGACGGGTATCAGCGCGAAGTTCATCGAGAAGGGCGGCGCGGACATTATCATCATCTATAACAGCGGGCGCTTCCGCATGGCGGGGCATGGCTCGACTTGTGGGCTGATGGCTTATGACGATGCGAATCAGGTGGCGATGGACATCGGCGAGTATGAAGTGCTGCCGATCGTCGAGGAAGTGCCGGTGATCTGCGGCGTTCATGGCACCGATCCGCGCCGCCGGATGTGGCACTGGCTGGGTCGGGTGAAGGAGATGGGTTTCTCGGGGGTGAATAATTTCCCGACCCATACCATCGTCGATGGGTTGTTCCGCGGTGTCTTGGAGGAAACGGGGATGGGTGTAAAGAAGGAGATCGACATGATCGGGCTGGCGCGGCGCATGGATCTTTTCACGATCGTCTATGTCGCGACCGCCGATGAGGCGAAGGCGATGGCCGACGTGGGTGCGGATGCGATCATCGCGCACGTTGGGACGACGGTGGGCGGCTCGATCGGGGTGACGGGCGCGGTATGCACGATGGATGACGCGGTGCGGCGGACGCAGGCGATCATCGAAGGCGGGCGGTCGAGCGGACGAAAGGACATTTTCTATCTTTCGCACGGCGGGCCGATCGCGACGCCGGAGGATGCGGCTTATGTGAATGAGCACACGGATTGCGTGGGATTCGTGGGTGCATCGAGTCTGGAGCGGCTGGGGGTAGAAGGGCCGCTCGTGGAACTGACGCGGAAGTTTAAGAAGATCCCCGCGCCGGCGGCGAAGAGAAGCTGAGGGTAGCTAACTCGAACCACAGGCGACAGGCTCCGGGAGGGTGCGCTGGATAGCTTCGACACGATAGCCAAAGCCAGTGGGGCCGAGGGTGGCGATGTCCAGCACACCTTCGCGGCGTCTGTATAGATTGGGATGGATTTTTGCTTCGGGCGCGGAGGCTTCGGGGTAGAATTGCATGGCATTGCTCTCGACACCCATGAGGGTGCCCGCGTGCGCGGCGAGGAGGATGTGCGGGATTTGAGCGAGCATCGGGTTGGTGAGATCTTGCACCATGAGCGCCATACCATTGTGCCGCGCCCAGCAAAGGCTGAGCAGCGCGCCGGTGAGGGTCTTGCAGGTTTTGAGGGCGACACCCGTCCAGCCTAGATCGCGACCCAGCCGCACGAAGCGCCAGTCGTGCGCGCTTTCATCGAGGAAGAGCGGCTTGCGGCGGCTGACGGCGCGGACGTCGATGGGATGCGCGGGGAGGTCGTAGGGGAAGGGTTGCTCGATATACAGGATCGCGGCGTGGATGAGTGGGTGCTCGATGGCAAGGCGATCAAGGATTTCACAGACATAGCTGGGATCGGTGACGGTGCAGTTGAAGTCGGCGGTGAGATGCGGGCAGTATTCCTCGGCGGCGATTTGTCCGATGCGGACGATGCGCTGGTAGTCCCAGGCGAGGTCGTTCCCGCGAAGTTTGATTTTCAAACAAGTAAGACCATCGGCGCGAATCCAGTCTCGCAGGAGGACCGGGTAGCCATCGCGGGGTTCCGTGCCGGTGAGATCGCCAGGCTCGATGGGATCGAGCCCACCGACTAAGTGCCAGACGGGAAGGCGCGTTTGTTTAGGCTGGAGAAAGTGCGGGGGACGCAGGCCGCTGAAAGCAGCATCTCCATCAAGGAAGTGTGCGAGGTCGGTGCGAAGGTATTCATCACCCAGCGTCTCGAAGACAGGCCGGGCGTGGAGATTTCCGAAGGCATCGTAGATGGCTAGATCGAAGAGCGAGTGGCAGACGAGCGCGGCCAGATGTGGCATGGGTTCGGCGTGGCCGGCATTGGCTTCGGCAAGGAGTGGACCGAGGCGCTGCCGCTGAAAGGCATCGCCGATCTCGATGGGATGCCCGCTGTCATCGAACGCCGAAATTTCCCGCGCAAGCAGGATGCAGAAGTCGCGCATCCGCCGCTCGCGCTCCTCCCATGCAAGAGCGGAAGGCCACACCCATGCCACGGCGAGCGGCGTCTCGCCCCATCCCTCCGCGCCGCGTCCGCGTGCGTCCTCGACGCGAACACGAACGCGCGCGCAGGTGACGCGCGTGACGGTCTGCGCGCCGAATTTCAGCGGGACGCGATTTTCCACGGGGAGGAAATAGAGCGTAGTCTCGCGGACGCGGATATCGGTGGGGAGGCTCATTGCAGTGTTTTGATGAAAAGGATCAATGAATCGACTTGCGAGTCATTCAGCACGCCGGAATAGACCGGCATTCCCGCTTCCACCTTCTCGTAACCTTTCACCGTCTTTGCGGCGGGTGTGAGGATGGACTCGCGGAGGTAGGCATCGTCGGCAGTGAGCGTCGATGCCTTGAATAGTTCGCGCTCTTTTCCGTACAGACCTTTCCAGCTCGGGCCGATTTTTGGCTGCATGGAATCGTCCGTGGCATGGCAGGCCATGCAACCCATGAGTTGATACAGCTTCCGCCCTTCCTCCACACTCGCAGGCGCGGAAGTCTGCACGATCGCGGGCTTCGGGGTGAGGTCGATTTCGATGCTGCCGAAGCCTTCGGCGATGGGATCGAACTTCGTGAGGTCGTGGGGCGTGAGATACGCGCTTTCCTGGAATGCCGCGCCATCCTTGATCGCGAGCGCCCAGCCGACGCGCATCTGCGCGACAGGCTTCATGCCGGGCACGCCGATGAAGATGCCTCGCCCGTCCTTCGCGAGATACGCGCTACTGGGTGTGAGCCAGTCCTGGCCGGGTGTGCCGTCGGCTTTGAGATGCGGGGAGCCATAGTTGAAGGTGCGTTTGTAATGCCAGCTTTCGATCGAGTAACTCGCGCGGTCGGCGGCTCTTTGCGGATCGAGCGCCACGTCGAAACGCAGCAGCACGCCCTTGTCCATCGGCGTCACCTCGCGCGGGAGCGTGCAGGGCGCGCCGGTATAGCGAACGCGGGCCAGCGCGCTGAGGCGCTTCGCCGTGGTGCCCCAGCCGCTGACCTGAAATCCAGTAACGTAGAGGAAGCCATCGCGGGGATTGAGCGCGGCATTGAGCGCCGGCACGTCGAAGTCGCGAACGATGCTGACGACTGCGCCCTGCGTTTTCGCGGAGCGTTTGTCGAACAACACGCGGAATAACTCGGGGCGGTTGAATCCCACATGCAACAGCGCGTCATTCAGCGGACCCATGCGCGCGCCGATGAGCCACACCTGCGATGCTGCGGAAGGGTTCACGGTATGCGGAATCCAGGTCAGCGGAGTGGCAATGGGTTCGGGATATTTTTCCCGCGGCAGCAGCTCGCTGAGGAAGCCGTGAAACTCATCCTTTTCCAAAAGATACAGCGGCGTCGTCGGGGTGTAGTGGCCTTCCTGATCGCTGACGGTGACTTCGCCAGTGCGCGGATGGACTCCCGAGAAGGGCTGGCGAAAGCCGTGGCCGAGCACGGTGAAGCTCCGCCCGTCCGGCGCGATGCGGAGCACGCTGCCGTTGAGTCGGCTGATGGTCGTGGCTTGCTGCCCGCCTTTCGCGATGACGAAGGAACCGTCGGGCGCGAGGTCGATGGAGTTGGGAAATTCGCGGGTCTCGGCGGATTGCGGGAAGACGTTTGAGAATAGCTCGTGTGTGTCGGCCTCGCCGTCGCCGTCCGTGTCGCGCAGCCGCCAGATGCCGTTGCGGTCGAAGACGAAAATTTGCGCGTCGCGGATGGCGATCCCCATCGGCTCGTGGAGGCCGGAGGCGAACCGTTTCCAATGCACCACATCTTTTTCATGCAGGCCGCGAATCATCCACACGTCGCCGTCGAAAGTGACGCCCGCGGCGGTGCCATCCTTGAAGAACGCGAGGTCACACAACCGTACGTTGCGCCGCCAAGGATTTTCGAGCGGCAATGGAATATCGTCCACGACATAGGCATCGGTGCTCGTCGAGAGCGCGGCGGTCGTGGTGACTTCCTGCGGCCAGCGCACGGCGGTTTTTATGGGGATGGGTGCGAGTGTTGCCGAAGCGCCGTCGCCGATCGCGACGGAGAACTCCAGCGGCGCGTCGTGGGCGGAGATTCGCACAGACAACCCGGCGAGCTTGATGGCATCGGCCTTGGCGGCGTTGAGCGTGAACTGCATCGCGCCTTCCGCTTTCTGCGCGAGCACGAGGTTCATGGTTTTCGTGCAGGGCGCGATGCGAAAATTTCGCCGCACCACGAACGCGCCTTCCCGCTTTCCCGCGCTCATCCATTCCTCCACCACCGCACCCTCGACCGTGTATTCCAGCACGACCGCACCGCCCGCGAGCCGCACGGAATTGAAGCGCGCCGTCGCGAGCGGGCCTCGTCCTGGCTCTTCCTTGCTGGGCTGCGGTTCGCGCGGGTCTTCGAGCGAAATATCGTCGCCGATTTGCCAGCCGGGATACATGCCGTTCGTCAGCCAAATTTTCCCATCGGGTCGCGGCAGTTTGCTTTGCCCGGTGAGCGTCTTGAGCGGCTGGTCTTGATAGGAGAGTTGCGTGAGCGCATCCGGCGTCACGCCTTTCCCAAACCAAATCGCCGCGACGCGCAGCAACTCCGTGTCGAAGCACGCCCAGCAGTCGTTCCCGAGATTCAGCACGAGGCCGCGCGGCGTGATGTTCCAGGGAATCGCGTTCGGCGACGCCGCGCGCAAATCGAGCGACGACGAAAAGAAGGGCTGCTCCGGCTCGACCCAGGGCGCCCACGGATCGGCGGCATCGAGCGGCGCGGCGAGCACGCAGCAAAGAGCGAAAAGGGCGCGCGTCATCACGCGACGCGCGGCTGCCAGCCGGGACGGTATTCGCGACGCCAGAATTTTTTCGCGCGCTCGTCTCCGGCGATCCCGCCCTGCGGCGTGAAGTCGATCGTCTGGCCGGTGCGCCACGCGATGTTGCCGAGATGGCAGAGCAGCGTGCTCTTGTGGCCTTCCTCGATTTCCGCGTTCAGCTTTTTCCCGTCGCGGATGGCGTCGATGAAATTTTGCAGATGCGCGTCGTTGCCGCCGGGGCCTGTGCCCTTCGCGACTTCCTTCCCGGCGGGATCGTGAATCGTGTAGCCGCTGCCGGTGATAAGCAGGCTCCCGTTTTCACCGAAAAACGCGACATCGTGCGCGGGATCGTGCGGCACGCGCGCGGCCCAGCTCCGGCATTCCCATGTGATCGTCGCCGCGCCCGTGTCGAACGAAACGATGTTCGTGTCCGGCGTTTCCTGATCGTCGTCGTAACGCAGTTTGCGTCCGGCGGAGGTGATGCGCCGCGCGTGATCCGCGCCGAGTCCCCAGCGGCACACGTCGATCATGTGGACGCCGTTGTTCCCGAGTTCGCCGGTGCCCCAATGCCAGAACCAGTGCCAGTGATACGGCGTGAAGTTGTCGCGGAATTCCCGCTCCGGCGCAGGGCCCTGCCAGAGCGACCAGTCGAGATCAGCGGGAACCGGCGCGGCTTTGCCCTGGCCGATCGGCGGGCGGTTGTTGAAATAAAATGCCTGCGCGCTGAGCACGCGCCCGATCGCGCCCTCGCGCAATTTCGCGATGGCTTCCTGAATCGCCGGCCAGCTCCGCCGCTGCGTGCCGTGCTGCACGACGCGCCGGTGCTTCCGCGCGGCGGCGACGAGCCACTCACCTTCCTGCGCATTGTGCGAGCAAGGCTTTTCCACATAAACATGTTTCCCCGCCGCACACGCGAGGATCGCCGCAGGCGCGTGCCAGTGATCGGGCGTGGCGATCACCACGGCGTCGAGGGCCGCGTCTTCGAGCAGCCGGCGAAAATCGCGCTCAGGCCGCGGCCCAGTGCCCGTCTTGCGCGATACGGCCGCGATGGCTTTCCTGAGCGGTCGATCATCGACATCGCAAAGCGCGGCGATTTCGACATTCGGCAGGCCCGCGAAGCTAAGCGCGAGTTCGCTGCCACGCCCATTCACGCCGAGGACGGCGAGGGAGACTTTCGAGTTCGGCGCAACGCCGCGGACGATGGCGGGAAACGCGGCGGCGGCGGCGGTGGTTCGGAGGAAATGACGACGATTCATACCGCAGACAATCGCCGCGCGCGCCGGGTCTTTGAAGCCTCTCGTCTCGCGGTCCAGGCTCTCACATCACAGCGTCAGCGGAAGACTTTCCAATCGAGAATCACCTTCCCGCTTTCGCCGGA
>JAYVRQ010000244.1:0-1977 GCA_043776145.1 Chthoniobacteraceae bacterium | reverse complement strand
GACCCACTGGTTGTGTTGTTTGACTTGGTCGGTGATTTCCTGGGTGTTGGACATGAGTGCGCCATATGACCGCGAAAAAGCGCGAATGTTCAACCCGGGACTTCCCGCCGACACCCGCGCCTGCCACACTCGCCGCCATGTCAAACATCGACACATTCATGCAGGCCGCGATCGACGAGGCGCGGCAGGGACTGGCCGAGGGAGGGATCCCGATTGGCTCATCATTGATGCGGGACGGCGCACTGCTCGGGCGCGGTCACAACCGGCGCGTGCAAAACGACGACCCGATGACGCACGCGGAAACCGACTGCCTGCGCAACGCGGGCCGCATCGGCTCGTATCGCGGCTGCACGCTGTACTCGACGCTGATGCCGTGTTATTTCTGCGCGGGCGCGGCGGTGCAGTTTGGGATCAAGCGCGTGATCGTGGGCGAGAGCCGCACGTTTCCCGGCGCGCCGGAGTTCATGCGCGAGCACGGGATCGAAGTCGTCGATCTCGATCTGCCGGAGTGTTACGAGATGATGGAGAAATTCATCCGCGACCGGCCGGAGCTTTGGAACGAGGACATCGGCGTGGACTGACCGCCGTGCGGCGTGCTGCTTGGAAATTTGAAAACGGGAACTTGGATTTTCCCGCCAAGGGGGTTGACGCATTCCACAGCATCCCGTCACATCACCTTATGTTGAAACGCCCCGCATTCCTCACCGTCACCGCCGCGCTGCTCGCCGCACCGGCTTTCGCCGCCGTCGATTTCGAGAAGGACGTGAAGCCGATCCTCGAATTCAACTGTGTCCGCTGCCACAACCCGAAAGGCACCGACTACATCGACGGCAAAACGGACCTCGATCTCACCACGCACGACGGCGCGACAGCGGATAAATCGACCATCGTTCCCGGCAACGCCGAGAAGAGTCGGCTCTACACGACGACGGTGCTGCCGGATGACGCGAAGAAATTGATGCCGCCGAAAAACAAGGCGACCGGCGCAATCGAGCGTCTGGCAAAGACGGACTCGGAGATGTTGAAGACGTGGATTAACGAAGGCGCGAAGTGGCCCGATGGCGCGCCGCTGATCGGGCGGAAAAAGGAAGTCGCGGGGAACGCAGAGAAGGAAGCGGAAACGGTGGCAAACATCGCGGCGAAGATCGCGACGACTTCGACGGAGAAGGAGCCGGGCGAAATGAAGGCTTACACGACGACGATTCCCGGTACGGAAGTTGATTTCGAGATGCTGCCGATTCCGGCGGGGAAATTCAAAATGGGGAGCCCGGATTCCGAAGTGGGTCGCGGGCTCGCGGGGACGCCGGAGGCGCAGGCAGCGGAGCGCAAAAAGCGCGGCTGGCCGGAGGGAATGGTGTCCGATGAAGGTCCGCAGCACGAGGTTGAGATCGCGCCGTTCTGGATGCAGAAGTGCGAGACGACTTGGAATGCGTTCGAGCTTTTCATGTATCCGAATGAGGAAAAGAAAACGCGCGAATCGAAGAAGCTCGATCCCGCTTTCAATGCGCTGACGGATGCGGTGACGCGCCCGACGCAGCCTTACGTCGAAATGAGTTTCGGCATGGGCAAGGACGGTTTCCCCGCGATCTCGATGACGCAGCATTCGGCGAACAAATTCTGCCAGTGGATCAGCGCGAAGACGGGCCACTTTTACCGCCTGCCCACCGAGGCCGAGTGGGAATACGCCGCGCGCGCGGGGACGACGACGGCATACTTCTGGGGCGATGATCCGAAGCAGATGGACGACTACTGCTGGTGGGGAAAGAATGCGGATTTCAAGTATCAGAAAGTCGGCAAGAAGAAGCCGAATCCGTGGGGGCTCCACGACATCCTCGGCAACGTGCTCGAATGGACCATCGACCAATACGATCCCGCGTACTACGCGAACTCGCCCGCCGCGAATCCCTGGAACAAAGCCACGAAGCCTTATCCCCACAGCGCCCGCGGCGGTTCGTGGGACGACGACAAACCGGAAAA